>CAJXNA010000106.1 GCA_913056415.1 uncultured Chloroflexota bacterium
CTCGACGAGGCCGATGATGATGACGACGGTGATGTTGATGCTGATGTCGATGGCGATGTCGGGATCCTGAGCCACGGCGTCGGACCGAACCCCAATCGCGGCTGCGCCACTGGGTCGCTGGACCACGCACGTGAAGTGCTGGCGGCGCTGCTCATCACGGATCACCCGGGCGTGAATGCGGGGATACAGAACGCCCTGGACAAGATGTGCCACGGCGATGTCGTCTTGACGACGGGCTTGCCGGGGTTCGGTGATGGAGACGGCGGCGGGAGTGAGGATCACCCCGGCGACGGAAACGCGTTTGGTCGTGGCCACGGCCAAGGCAAGCCGGATGGCGTGCCGCCGAACGGTGGTGACGGCGGGTAGGCCGAAAGACTACCGTACGAACGATAGTAGAGAGGCGGCGGGCGAGAGCCCGCCGCTTCTTCGTTTCGGTGCCGATGGGGGCTAGGCCGTTATGCGCTCCGCACCGCTCATGTAGGGGCGCAGCGGTTCCGGGATCAGCACGGAGCCGTCCGGCTGCTGGTAATTTTCCAGGACGGCGATTAGCGTGCGGGGGAGGGCGAGACCGGAGCCGTTGAGGGTGTGGGGGTGCTCCAGGCGGGCGCCCTTCTCGCGGCGGTAGCGGATGTTGGCGCGGCGGGCCTGGAAGTCGGTGCAGTTGGAGCAGGAGGAGACCTCCAGCCATTCGCCGCAGCCGGGGGCCCACATCTCGATGTCGTAGGCCTCGGCGGCGTTGAAGCCGAGGTCGCCGGCGCAGAGCTGGACGATGCGGTGGGGGATGCTCAGGGCGAGGCAAACGGATTCGGCGTCGCGCACGAGGTCATGGAGGGCCTCGGCTGACTGCTCGGGTTCGACGAACGTGTACAGCTCTACCTTATCGAACTGGTGGCCGCGCTTGATGCCGCGGACGTCGCGGCCGGCGGACATCTTCTCGCGGCGGAAGCAGGGGGTGCAGGCGACGTAGCTGAGGGGGAGCGTGCCCGTCTCCAGGATGTCGTCGCGGTGCATGTTGGTGAGCGCTACCTCGGCCGTGGGGATGAACCAGAAGTCCTCCTCGGCGTCGTGGTACATGTTGTCGGCGAACTTGGGGAGCCAGCCGCCGGCCCACATGTTCTCCTCCTTGATCATCGCCGGCGGGTAGACCTCCGTGTAGCGGTCGTCGGTGAGGTGGAGGTCGAGCATGAAGGCGATGAGGGCGCGCTGGAGGCGGGCGCCGAGGCGTTTGAGGATGTAGAAGCGGGAGCCGGAGAGCTTGGAGCCGCGCTCGAAGTCGATGATGCCCAGCGCCTCGCCCAGCTCCCAGTGAGGCTTGTGGAAGGTGGGCTTGACAGGCTTGCCCTCTGTGCGGATCACTACGTTGGCCGATTCGTCCGCGCCGTCAGGGACGGCGTTGGCGGGTAGGTTGGGCACCTGAAGGAGGAGGTCGCGCAGGCGGCGGTCCATGTCGCGGAGCTGATCCTCGAGGCCATCCAGCTTATCGCCGAGGAAGGAGGAGCGGGCGACGAGGTCGGAGCGGCGGTGCTCGGCGTGCTTCGCCTCTTTGGTCTCGGCGGTCTTCATCTCGCGGGCGAGCTGGCCGACCTCTTTGGAGATGGCGTTGCGCTCGGAACGAAGCGGCTCGACCTCCTGGAGGGTGCGGCGGCGTTCGGTGTCCAGGGCGAGGATGTCGTCCAGGGGGATGTCGTCGGCGCCGCGACGGGCGAGGCCGCGACGGACTTCGTCCGGGTTTTCGCGGATGAGCTGAATGGAGAGCATTCCGAGAACCTACAAACCTAGAACTTGGGACTTAGAACCTGTCGGGCCGTCTGGATCGCCTTGATGGCGAGGAGGCGCACGTCCTCAGCGATGGGGACGGCGACGCCACAGGCAGCGAGGTCGAGCGGCTGGTTGGAGCGGAGGGTGTCCTCATCCACCCAATGGAAGTCGCCGAGGGACGGATTGGGGGCGGCCCCGACTGAGTCGGCGAGGCGACAGAAGTATATGAGGTCGATGTGCTGGTGGGGCTCGCCGGCTTCGGCGCTGTCCTCCAGCAAGATGGTGTAGGGCGGCTGCACCTGGCCTGGGTAGGGGAAGGGCAGGACAGGGACGGAGGGGATGACCTCGGCGGTCGCGCCGGTCTCCTCCTGGATCTCGCGGAGGACAGCCTGGACTGGGTCCTCGTCCGGCTCGATGTGGCCACCGGGGGGCATCCACTGCTGGAGGCGTTTGTGCCAGTGGAGGAGGGTGCGGGAGGCTTGCACGACGAAGCCGGTGGCGGTGAAGTGGCGTCTCACGGCTGCGCCTCGCGGGCGACGGAAGCGAGGAGCGACAGGTCGAAATCGGCGAAGCTGTCCAGCACCAGGTCGGCCTCGTCCAGGGGCGGCAGGGCGGTGGAGGCGGCGCGGAGCTGGATGGCGAACATGCCGGCGGCCTTGGCGGAGCGGACGCCGGCCAGTGTGTCCTCCACGGCGAGGCAGTCCTGTGGAGCGACACCGAGGCGCTGGGCGGCGGCGAGAAATAGGTCCGGCGCGGGCTTGCCGTTGTTCACGTCGCTGGCGGAGACGGTGGTGTCGAAGGCGTCCTGGAGGCCGAGGCCGCGGAGGGTGGCGTCCACCCACTGGCGGAGGGAGGCGGAGGCGATGGCTATGGGGACGCCGTGGCGCCGCAGCTCCTCGATGAGGGGACGGGCGCCGGACATGGGTTCTACGGGTTTCTTCAGAAGCGTGAGGACGGCTTTGTCGTAGGCTCGGTAGAGTTGGCTTGGTGGTTCGTTGAGCTTGAAGCGTTTGCGCACCCAGTCCCAGCTCGCCTCCACAGAGGAGCCGATGATGCGGACGTAGTCGTCTTGGTTCAGGCTGTGGCCGTATGGCTTCAGGACGATGTTGAACGCCTCGTGATAGAGTGGCTCGCCGTCCCAGAGGACGCCGTCGAGGTCGAAGATGACGGCGCGAAAGGTACGATCGGTCACGGCTGGCCCCTCTCCCGCAGGTGGGGGAAGGTGCACCGCCGACTGAAGTCGGCGGCTTCAGATTCTTCGCTCTGCTCAGAATGACGGGTGAAGCAGGCTTGAGCGGGCCCGTTCATGAAGGGCCCCTTTCGCGCAGGTGGGGGAAGAGGATGACCTCGCGGATGGAGGGCTGGCCGGTGAGGGCCATGACGAGGCGGTCGATGCCGATGCCGAGGCCGCCGCAGGGCGGCATGCCGTACTCCAGGGCGACGAGGAACTCCTCGTCCGCCAGCTCCACCTCCTCGTCGCCGGCGGCGCGCAGGCGGGCCTGCTGGAGCATGCGCTCCCGCTGGTCAAGGGGGTCGTTGAGCTCGGAGTAGGCGTTGCCGACCTCACGGCCGGCGATGAACAGCTCGAAGCGCTCCACGAGGCGGGGGTTGTCGGGCTTGCGCTTTGCCAGGGGGGAGAGCTCCACGGGGTAGTCCAGGATGAAGGTGGGCTGGATGAGGTTGGGCTCCACTTTGGCGGAGAGGAGCTCATCGATGAGCTTGCCGCGGCCCCAGGTCTCGTCCACGGCGACGCCGCAGGAGGCGGTGGCCCGTTGCATGGACTCTACGTCAGGATAGTCCTCGAAGTCGATGCCGCTGTAGTGCTTGATGGCGTCGCGGAGGGTGAGGCGGGGCCAGGGTGGGGCGAAGTCGATCTTTGTGTCGGCGTGGGCGACCGTAGTGTCGCCGAGCGCCTCGCCGGCGACGGTGGAGATCATCTCCTCTACCATGTCCATCACGTCGTTGTAGTCGGCGTAGGCCTGGTAGGACTCCAGCATCGTGAACTCGGGGTTGTATTTGGCGGAGACGCCCTCGTTGCGGAAGATGCGGCCGATCTCGTAAACACGGTCGTAGCCGCCGATGACGAGCCGCTTGAGGTAGAGCTCCAGGGCGATGCGGAGGTAGAGCTGGCGGTCAAGGGCGTTGTGGTAGGTGACGAAGGGTTTGGCGGCGGCGCCGCCGGCGGCGGGCTGGAGGACGGGCGTCTCCACCTCCAGGAAGCCGCGGTCGTCCAGGAAGCGGCGTATGGCGGTGATGATGCGGGAGCGGGCCAGGAACACATCGCGGACTTCGGTGTTGGCCATGAGGTCCAGGTAGCGCTGGCGGTAGCGCACCTCAACGTCCTGGAGGCCGTGCCACTTCTCCGGGGGCGCTCGTAGCGCCTTGGCGAGGACGGTTAGCGCTTCCACCTGCACGGTAGGCTCGCCGGTCTTAGTGCGGAAGAGAGGTCCGCGGATGCCGAGGAAGTCACCGATGTCAAGGTCGTGTAGGGTCTCGTAGGTCTCAGGGCCGAGGATGTCCTGCTTGAGGTAGGTCTGAATGCGGCCTGAACCGTCGCGCAGGTCGAGGAACGTGGCCTTGCCCATGTGGCGCATGGCGGTGATGCGTCCGGCGATGGTGACGGGGTTGGCCGACTGGTCACGGCCTTCCAGGAGGTCGAGGGCCTGCCGGGTGGTGTGGGAGGGGCGGAAGCGGGTGGGGTAGGGGTCTATGCCGCGGGAACGGAGGCGCTCCAGCTTGGCGGTTCGCAGGGCTATAATCTCTTCTTCGCCCATCAGTGGCCTTTGAAACCTATCAGGCGGGGCCCGGTTGGCGCCCCGCCTGAT
This sequence comes from uncultured Chloroflexota bacterium, assembly GCA_913056415.1. GTDB lineage: Bacteria > Chloroflexota > Dehalococcoidia > SM23-28-2 > RBG-16-64-32 > JADFNQ01. The sequence continues at coordinate 4,584 of CAJXNA010000106.1, forward strand.
TTTACCGTTCGCTGTTTTGCTACGCTAGTCGACGCTTACGATCGTCCAGAGGAGGGCGCCGGCGGGGGCGTTCACCTTGACCTCAGCGCCGACGGACTTGCCCAGCAGCGCCTGGCCCACCGGGGACTCGTTGCTGATGCGGTGCCCCTTCGGGTCGGTCTCGGCGGAGCCGACGATAACGTAGGTCTGCTTGTTGCCCTTGTGGTCCTGAACGGTGACGCTAGAGCCCAGGCTAACGCGCATGTGGTCGTGGGCCTCCTTGATGATGACGGCGTTCTGGATGATCGTCTCAAGGGTGAGGATACGGCCCTCGACGAAGGCCTGCTCGTTGCGGGCATCCTCGTATTCGGGGGCGTTCTGGGCGCCCACCATCTCCTTGGCATCATGCATGCGCTGGGCTACTTCGGCCCGACGGACGTTGACGAGATGGTCCAGCTCCTGTTGCAGTTTAGCCAGGCCCTCTTTGGTAAGGGGTACGGACTTGCTTGCCATGGCTGTCACTCCCACGCCCCGCGAAAAAAGAGACTGGGGGCACGGGCCCTCAGTCAGGGGGGCGTCTGCGATACTTGCGGCGCCATTATATGGCAGCTGTCGCGGCTTGTAAAGGGGCAGAGTTGCATCGCTTTGCTGAGAAGAGGGGCTGTGATACAATCCGCGTGACCATCCGGTGCGGCTCATGTTCGGCTGGCCGGCATGTCGAAGCGCGTAAGGATGCGACGATTTCCACCCCGCGATCTCCCGCCCAGAGATAGGCCGCCTCGGCGCGACTTGCCCCGGCCGGAAGGGCCGTTCGACCGGCTGCTGCGAAGGAACCAGCGCGACCCGGCGCCGTTCATCATCGGCGGCACGATAGTATTCCTGGCCGTGGTTATCCTAATGGTATTTCTCCTTTCCGGCGTGTTCGGTGGCGGTGAGGGCGGCAGCACGACTACGGTGAGCGACTCCGGTGTGGAGGCGAGCTTCGGCGAGATGCCGGGGCTGCCGCCGGGGCTGGTCGCCTTGAGCGATTTCGTGGAGTTTGACACGGACGGGGACCTCTCCGCGACGATCGCGTTGCCCCTGCGCAGCCGGCCGGAGGATGAGACCGGGCTGGGCTTCTACACCTATATGGATGGCCGCTGGCAGAGGGTAGCGGATGCGCGGCTGGAGAGCGGGGAGCAGCAGGCAGAGGCGGACTTCTCGCCGCTGCCTGCTAATCTGGCGGTGCTGCGGGTGGTGGCCCAAGCCTATCAGGCGGTGGCCTCTCTACCGGCCGGCGGCACGCTGCACCCCGACGCGAAGGTCGGTATCGTCAGCCCCAGGGATTACAGGCCGCTGAGCGATAGCACCGTGGAGGGGACGGCCACGGAGGTTGAGGTGGGGGATAGCGTCCTGCTTATCCCCACCATCGTGGGCAGCGGAGAGGACTCGGCGGCGGTGGTGAACGATATCCTGGCCAATGACTCGCTGCGGGAGCAGCACGTGGCGGAGATCCTGCAGCTGGCCGCAAGCGGCAGCTTCGCAGGGATCGACCTGGAGTATTCTTCGGTGGACCCGGAGCTGCGAACGGAGTTCACTGCGTTCGCGCAAGAGCTGGGACGGGCGTTGCGAGAGGACGGACGACGGTTGAGCCTGACGCTACCGCCTCCGGGGCCTCAGCGTCAGGCCTACGACTGGCCCGTCTTGGGTCAGGCGGCGGACATTATCAAGGTGTTGCCGATAGCGGACCCCCTGAACTACTGGGAAACGATGACGGAGGGGCTGAACCAGCTAGTGCAGGACGTGGACCCGCGAAAGGTGATGCTGGTGATAAGCCCGTTCAGCACCGAGCTGGAGGAGGGCGGCAGCAGTAGGAGGCTGGGCTATCTGGAGGCGATGCTCCTGGCTAGCGAGATCAAGGTACGGGAGCCAACAGACCCGGCGACGATCGAGACCGACGTGGGCGTGAGGGTGGTGGCGGTAAACCTGGCCCAATCGGAGGGGGCGACCGCCCTGCGCTGGAGCGATGAGGCGGCGGCCGTATCATTCTCCTATCAGGCGCCGGACAGGCGGACTGTGTACATCGAAAACGTGTTCAGCGTGCGGTTCAAGCTGGAGATAGTGCAGACTTATGCGCTCGGCGGCGTCGCGGTGTCCGATGCCTCGGCGCGGACCGATGTGGCCAACATCTGGTCTGCCGTGAACGAGCTCATCGAGACCGGCACGATCACGCTGGTGCGGCCGAACGGCGATGCGCTGGTGCCGCAGTGGGAGGCGCCGGACGGCGGCAGGCTGGACGCCACCGCCGGGCTATCCGTCATCTGGCGGGCGGAGGAGGCGGGGTCCTACAAGCTACGGATACTGATCAGTGACGGGGACCGGCGCTTTGGCCGGGAGATCACGGTGGAGGTGTAAGCG
>CAJXNA010000107.1 GCA_913056415.1 uncultured Chloroflexota bacterium
CCTCCAACGTGCCGCTCGCCGCCTCGTAGGCCATCAGCGCCCCACTCCCCCACCCAGCCGGATGCGCGGGTCGATGAACGCATACGTTATGTCGACCAAGAGGTTCGCTGCGACAAAAGCGGTCGAAGTGATTAGCACGATCGCCATGATGCTGTCGTAATCGCGGTTAAAGACGGCCTCGAAGGCGTAAGAGCCGATGCCGGGGATACCCAGCAACGTCTCCAGGAAGATGGAGCCGCCGAGCAACCCCACTAACGCGAACCCCATGATCGTCGCCAGGGGCAGCAGGGCGTTGCGGGCGATGTGGCGGCTAACCACCGTGAACTCCGCCAGCCCCTTCGCCCGCGCCGTCCGCACGTAGTCCTCATGCAGCACCTCCAACACCTGGGCGCGCATGTAACGGGCCACGCCGGCGATACCGGGAAGGGTGAGGATCATGAGGGGCAGGATGATCTGTTTATTTAGCACCCCGATCTCTATCCCGAAGAACTCCCGCACCTCCCAGCCGCCCGAAGGCAGCCAGCCCAGCTTAAGCGCGAACAGCCACTGCATAACCGGGATGCTCACCAGCACCGGCACCGAGGCGAAGAACAGGAAGAGCGATATGATGAACGGGTCCATCCAGGTGCCCTGTCTCAGCGCCGCCCAGATGCCGGCCGGCAGGCCGATAGCGAATATCAGCACCAGGGCCAGCAGGTTGTACTGGAAGGTCACCCACAGCCGCGGAAAAATGACGTCCTCCACCGGCAGCCCGCTGTAGGTCAGAGACGTGCCCAGATCACCGGTGACGAAGTTCTTCATGTAGCGCCCGTACTGGACGAAGAAGTTATCGTTGTAGCCCAGCTCATCGGCGATGCGCTCACGCACCTCCGGATCGCGGTATTGGCCCTGGAGGATCTGGATGGGATCGCCGGGCCCGAACCGGCCCAGGCCAAACGTGACCAGGGAGACCGCCAGCAGGATCACCGGCGCCCAGAGCAGCCGCCGTATGATGTATGACGCGAGCCCCTGCATGAAGGCGTCCCCGCTCTAACGAGTCAGGCTAACGTAGCGCAGGTTGGGGATGACGAACGGGGCGATGAAGTAGTCCTGGACGTACGGTTTGACGAGGGCGTTGCTCTTGCCGTGGTAAAGAGGGATCCAGGCCGCGTCCTGAACGATGATCTCCTCCGCCTCCCGGTATAGCTCATAGCGCGTAGCTTCATCCTGCTCTACACGGGCCTGCTCCAGCAGGTCGTCTACCCGCTGGTTGGAGTACTTCATCTCGTTGTTGCCGCTGGCGGAGTGGAACTTGATGTCCAGGAAGTCCTGCGGGTCCACGTAGTCCGCAATCCAGCCCAGGCTGAACATCTGGAAGTTCCCTTCGTCCAGGTCTCTCAGGAACAGGCCGAACTCCTCCTGATTCACCTCCACGGTCACGCCCAGGTTCTCCTCCCACATGGCGACGACCGCCTCAATGATCGGCCCAACGCTGGCGCCGCGCCCGGAATCGAGGAGGGTGACATCGCGCACGATGCTTGGACCGCCGGCCTCCTCCAGAAGCGCGAGTGCGGCCTCCGGATCGAAGGGGAGACCCTCAAGCTCTTCGTTGAAGCCGGGCATGCCCGGCGGCAGGACGCCGTTGGCCGCCACCACGAGGTCCTTGAGCACGACCTCCGTCAGCACCTTTTTATCGATGGCCATGCCGAACGCCCGCCGCACTCTGGGATCGTCGAAAGGCGGCTCCTGGGTGTTGAAGCCGATGTAGAACGTGTTCAGGCTGGTTCTCTCACTGAACTCCGCGTTCAACGGGTCGTTGGGGTCACGGACCCGCTCGATGTCGTTGACGCCGACGCCGGTGAGGTCTATCTCATCGTTCTCGTACATGATGAGTGCGGAGCCACCGGCGAGGAAGTATGTGACCTGGGCCAGCGATGGCTTGGGGTCCAGATGAAACCCTTCGTTGGCCGTGAGGACGATGCGCTGGCCTAGCTGCCACTCCTCCAGCTTAAAGGGCCCGGTGCCGTTGGGCCGTAGCGTCCACTCGGTGCCGGTGAAGCAGGTGGAGTCGCCCACCTCACGCTGGTCGACGACGTAGGCGGTAGGATAGGTGAGCTTGGCCAGGAAGTAGGCCTTGGGCGCGTCGATCGTGATCTGCAGGGTGTTGGCGTTCATCACCTCGATGCCGCTAACTTCGTCCGCGTCTCCGGCGGCGAACTCCCGCGCTCCCACGATGTCGTCCAGGTAGATAATACCTACGGTCGAGAGCGTGCGCGGGTCCAGGGAGCGCTCCAAGGAGAACTTGAAGTCCTCTGCCACTACCCGTCGCGAGCCGTCGTGAAACTTGACGTCCTTCCTTAGGTTGAAGGTATAGGTGACGGTTCCGTCCGGGTTTTGCGTCGGTTCAGGGATCTCCTCGGCTATGTCGGGAATGATTTTCAGGTCACGGTCGAAGGAGACGAGGCCGGAGAATATCTCGACGATATACGCGGCTGAGCCGGCGTCCGAAGCGCAGGCCGGGTCGAGAGTTATCGGGTCGGGGCCGAACAGCCGGAGCTCACCCTCTACGCGCTCGGGGAGAGGAGACGACTCGGCATCGGGGGTGTCATCGCCATCGCCGCCGCCATCACCGTTACCGCCACCCCCGCCCAGCAGGACCAACCCGCCGATAACGACCACGAGCGTGGCGGCTATGCCGCCGAGAACGAATATGAGCCTGCGGGTCTCCATATGATGCCTACCTTACCGGGGTGCGCCTGCCTGCGGCGGATTAGGCCCGCCCTATATGTTTAACCGACCACTCATTATACTAACTGGTCCACTCACCTTCAACGCACCGCTCGCTGCCTAGGACGCGTCTCCCTCCGCCTTCGTTACGGCGATATGCAGCTCCGCCAGCTGCTCCGGCGTCACTTCCGCCGGCGCGCCGGTCAGAGGATCCGAGGCGCTCTTCGTCTTGGGAAAGGCCATCACCTCCCGGATATCATCCTGCTGAGCGAGGAGCGCGACCGTGCGGTCGATCCCCGTGGCGAAGCCGCCGTGAGGCGGCGCTCCATACTCGAACGCCTCCAGCAGGTGCCCAAACCGGCGCTGCGCCTCCTCCAGCCCAATTCCCAGTATGCCGAACATCTCCTCTTGCATCTCTCTCCGATGTATACGAATGCTGCCGCCTCCCAGTTCCCAGCCGTTGCAGACGAGGTCATAGGAGCGGCTGTGCGCGGCCCCCGGGTCGCTCTCCAGCAGGTGCATCTCCTCCTGCCGCGGCTGGGTGAACGGGTGCGTCACAGAGTACCAGCGCTCGTCCTCCTCGTGCCACTCGAACATAGGGAAGTCGTAGATCAGGACGAAGTGCAGCATATCAGGGTCGGCAAGCTTTAGCCGTCGGCTGACCTCCCTGCGCAGGCCGTCCAGCGCCTTGTTCGCCGTGGCGGGCGTATCGGCGACGATCAGGAACATATCGCCCCGATTGGCGCCGGCCAGCCTTGCCATCGCCTGCACCTGCTCGACCGTGAAGTACTTGGCGACCGGCGATCGGATCTCCTCCTGGACGAGCGAGTCGAGGCCGCCCTCGCCGAGGAGCGCCACGGAGACCAGCCCCCTGGCGCCGTAGCCATGCACGAAGGTGGTGAGCTCATCGATCCGCTTGCGGCTGAAGGTAGCGCCGCCGGGGACGCAGATCGCCCGCACCACGCCGCCCAGAGCCACCGCCTGTCTGAAAATAGTGAACTCGCTCTCCCTGAGCACGTCCGTGAGGTCAACCAGCTCCAGGCCGAAGCGCAGGTCCGGCTTGTCCGTGCCGAACCGCCGCACAGACTCCTCATAGGACAGGCGCGGAAACGGCTTCACCATCTTCAGGTCAGGCCGGACCGTCTCCGTGAGACCGGTATGCAGCTCCTCCAGGAGGCGCATGATATCCTCCTCCTCGACGAAGCTCACCTCCAGGTCAAGCTGCGTGAACTCCGGCTGGCGGTCCGCCCGCAGATCCTCGTCCCGGAAGCAGCGGGCGATCTGGAAGTAGCGCTCGAAGCCGGCGACCATGAGGAGCTGCTTGAGCTGCTGCGGTGACTGGGGCAGGGCGTAGAAGTGACCCTGCTGCATCCGGCTGGGCACCAGGTAGTCGCGGGCGCCCTCCGGCGTCGGCGCCGTCAGGCAGGGCGTCTCGATCTCCGTGAAACCGCGCTCGGTCAAGTAGTCTCGGATGTATTTCGTGACGCGGTGGCGCATGACCATCGTCTCATGCATGCGTTGCCGCCTGAGATCCAGGTAGCGGTACTTCAGGCGCAGAAGCTCGTCGACATCCGAGTCCCCGACGATGTAGAAAGGTGGCGTCTTCGCCTCGTTGAGAATGGTGACCGCGTGCGCCCGCACCTCTACCTCGCCCGTAGGGAGGTTGGGGTTCGCCGTACCCTTGGGCCGACGAGCCACCGTGCCCTCGATTTGCAGTACGTATTCGCCGCGGGAGACATCGGCCACGGCGTAGGCCTCGGCGGCCTCCTTTGGGTTGAACACCACCTGGGTCAGCCCGTCGTGGTCCCGCAGATCGATGAAGATGAGGCCACCGTGGTCGCGCCGGCGGTGCACCCAACCGGCCAGCGTAACGGCATCCCCATCGTGGGAAGGGCGCAGCTCTCCGCAGGAATGCGTCTTGAGCATGATTGAGAACTACTATAGCGCAGGCGAGAGGCTGAGGCATCAGGATTTCGGGACGTGGCCTGCTTTGGCTGGTGATAACCAGACCGCTGACTAAAGTCGGTGGCTCCAAGAGCGCGAGCCGCACACTGAGTGCGGGAGTCCCGCGGGTGGGCGGCCGCGCCCACCTAGCCGCTGAGACGGCTGAACGCCTCGCAGCCCGCGGTGCCGGAGGTCGGCGCTATCTTCCAACTGCCGCCCTCTAGTTGGAACGCCGCCTGGATCTGGTATTCGCTCTGGCCTGCTATCTCCCCCACTATGATCGCCTGCGCTGTTGAGCCTTCGACCGTCACGCTCTCCAAGCGTTTGAACCGCAGAAGCTGCAGGTCATCGCCTAGCTGGGCGGCCGCTTCCAGCCCCACCTGAACGAACTCCGCCCGTGGACAACGCCCCTGGAATTCGCTGGTAAAAGAGTCGTAGAGCGAAGGCCACTGCTCTGCGGGCAGGGCCTCGATAGATCTCCGAGCCAGCGACTGTATCTCCTGTTCACCGCTTGCCCCCGGCTGTACCTCGTCGACAGGTGCGCCTGTATCAGAGGCTCCCCCCTCGCTGACGGGCGCGCCAGCGTCTCCCGTCGCTGCGCCGCCGTCGCCCGTTCCGCCCGACGCCAACAGGGCGATGGCCACGAACAGGAGGACGAAGCCCGCCAGCGCCATGGCAGCGGCTACCTCATCGCCTCTCAGCAGCAGGCTGCCCGGTTCGGCGATGGTGACGGCGGGCTCGTCTCCGGGGCGCTCCCGGCCGCTACGCCGTCGTTTGGTCGCCATTAGCCTCAATTATATAGTGGGCGAGGCGAGAGACGACATCGTTGAGCCCGCCCTAATCAGTAATCAGGCGGCGGATCTCCGTCTGATTACTGTAGTAAACGATGCCATCGGGGCTGGTGGCGATGTCCCCATCGCAGTTCTTGAGGACTACGTCATCCTCGACCACCAGGTCGAAATTCGCTCCCCTGAGGACCAACCGTCGCATCAGTTTAGTTTCGGACTCACAGACTAACAACGCATCCCCCAAGAGGGGATAGACGTCAGCGGAGGCGAATTCCAGTCCCGAAACAAGAACGAAGGAGAGAAAATCGCTTGGTTCCATCCCTTCCCTGGCGAAGAGGTGGATGCCCTTCGTGCCCTCCCCCGCCTGGCAATCGTCGTAGGGAAACTCGCCCACATCTGGCCAGCCACAGTTGCCCGCCGCGGTTATGAGGTTTAGCGTTTCGCAGCTAACGGTGGTGTTGTCCGAGCCGTAGACTTGGCCGGTCTCCGGATGAAAGGCAAAGTCAAACGGCTCACGGAACCCGTGGGCGAATATCCGCTGATCCACCACTGGGTCATCCACGAAGGGGTTGTCCTCCGCAGGCGAGCCGTCCTCCTTGCTGACGCGAAGCATCTTGCCGATGGGGTTGGTCAGATCCCCCACCAAGCCAGGAGTATCGTAGTCTCCCAGGCTGAGGTAGAGAAATCCGTCCGGGCCGAAGTGGAGGCTTCCGTTAGCGTTGAATCCTGGAGTGGCAGGGAACGTCTCTGGAAGGTCGCCGACGATGACTTCGCGGTCCACGCCTTGATTGTTTTGGTCCGTGAAGCGCACGACCAGGGGCCTGGCGACAGGCGTCTCAGGGTCGATGGGCTCGGTGAGGAAGACGTAGACGTAGTGGTTAGTCTCGAAATCAGGGTCGAGGGCGAGGCCAGTGAGGCCCCAGTCAAGTTCGATGTACGTGGCTACATCCACATGAGCGAACGGCTCCTCCTGTAGCTGCCCGTCAACGTCGACCACGCGGATGTTGCCGGTGAACTGCTCGGCGTAGAACAGGCGGCCATCGGGGGCGAAGGAGATGGCAGCAGGCCGCTCGGCTTCGGTTACCCGTTCCGACTTAACGCCGAAGGGGCTTTCGCCACCACCGCAGGCGGTGCCTGCGAACGCCAGAAGCAGAAGCGAGAAAACGACGAGCGTCCCTGTGGTGATTGTCTTTCGCTTCATGGCGCAGATGCTAGGAGGTGAGTTTATCATATCTCTTCATTCCGGCAGATCGTGAAGCTGTTGTCAGGATAGACGGGGGTCAAGCCCACGACGTTGCGGAGGTACGTGTCCAGGCTCGATAGCGAAGGGAAAGGGAGGGGCGGTGTTGCTCCTTCCATGGCGTGAAATATATCAGATGCTGGAAGGTAGGGCGACAACGTGGTTCGGACGCAAGTGGGAGTATCTTACCAGCCAATCGCTGGGACGCAGCGCAGCGGCAGCGGGTCAAAGATTCCACTGTGGAATCAACGCGATCCCTTCCAAAGGGTTC
>CAJXNA010000108.1 GCA_913056415.1 uncultured Chloroflexota bacterium
CGCCCATTAAAGCGGCACGCGAGCTGGGTTCAGAACGTCGTGAGACAGTTCGGTCTCTATCCGCAGTGGGCGCAGGAGACTTGCGAGGAGCTGCCCCTAGTACGAGAGGACCGGGGTGGACGGACCGCTGGTGTGTGGGTTGTTCCGCCAGGAGCAAAAAGCCCGGTAGCTATGTCCGGACGGGATAAGCGCTGAAAGCATCTAAGTGCGAAGCCCCCCTCAAGATGAGGTCTCCCATCCCCGTTTCGGCGGGGAGTAAGGCCGCGGGAAGACTACCCGCTTGATAGGCGGCAGGTGTAAGCCGGGTAACCGGTTCAGCTGAGCCGTACTAATGGCCGAGGGCTTGACCACCAATCCATTACCCCCACAAAATGTATCAGGCACTCTCTGTTCGTCCCCATCGCGGGGTGGAGCAGCGGCAGCTCGCCGGGCTCATAACCCGGAGGTCGTGGGTTCGAGTCCCACCCCCGCTACCAACGATAACGCTTGCAGGCCGGCCCCGCCGGCCCGCAAGGTTGACAAACCGAAAGACCAAGGCTCCTGGTGGCTAGAGCGAGGTGGAACCACCCGTTCCCATCCCGAACACGGAAGTGAAACGCCTCAGCGCTGACGATACTGCCTGGGCAACTGGGTGTGGAAAATAGGCCGCCGCCAGGGCCTTTTTTGTGTTTGGCGATGCTGGCCGTGGGCTCTAAGCTCCAGCTCTCGCCCTCCGCCCCCTAACTTCAAACTGATCCCTCACCGTTCACTCATCTTCCACTCAGCGCCTCTGTACGCTACGTAACGTTGTGTCATATAATGAAGCCGAGGTTGCTGCCGTAGCCTCGCCCATACTCGCTTGGAGGTGCTGCTTTTGACATCCGAAGACCCAGAGGGAGGGACGCTGAACAGGGATGAGCCCCAGTCCATGGCGGCTCTCCTGGAACAGGAGACCACTCCTTATACCGAACTCCGCCGTGGGGACATCGTAGAAGGGGCGGTCGTTGGCACCGATCGCGACGGCATCTTAGTCGATATCGGCGCCAAGTCTGAGGGTGTCATCCCCGCCAACGAGATGCATTCCCTCCAGCCGGAAGGACCCTCCAAGCTTCAGATGGGGGAGAAGGTCCTCGTCTTCGTCGTGCAGCCGGAGTCGCAAGATGGCCAGATTATCCTTTCTCTGGACCGCGCCCGCGGCGAGCAAGGATGGCGCGTCCTTCAAGAGTACATGGACCAGAATCAGGCGTTTGAGGGCTACGTTACGGGCAGTAACAAGGGCGGTCTCCTGGTAAACGTGGAGGGCGTTAACTCCTTCATCCCGTTGTCCCAGATCGCTGTCGGCCGGCCGGAACGCGGCGACCCGGAGACCACCGAGAGGGCGCTGGCGGAATGGATCGGACGCACCCTGACGCTCAAGGTGATCGAGCTGAACCGCAGGCGGAATCGAGCCATCGTTTCAGAACGGGCGGCGATGCAGGAGAAGCGCGCCGCTGAGAAGGAACGCTTGCTTCAGGAGCTCAACGAAGGCGATATCCGCAACGGCAGCATAACCAGCATCCGGGACTTCGGCATCTTTGTGGACGTGGGCGGAGCGGACGGCCTGGTCCACCTTTCGGAGCTCTCATGGGAGCGTACTCCCAAGTCGCCGAACGATCTGTTCAACGTCGGTGACAAGGTGGAGGTTTACGTGCTGAAGGTGGATCAGGAGAGCAAGAAGATCGCCCTCAGCCTGCGACGTGCCCAACCCGAGAAATGGGAGGAGATGGTCGCCGGGTTCCGCGAGGGCCAGATCGTCCCCGGTCAGGTGACCAAGCTCGCACCTTTTGGCGCCTTCGTGCGGTTGGACGGCCCCATTGAGGGGTTGATCCACATCTCCGAGCTCGTTGACCGGCGGATCAACCATCCCAAGGAGATCATCGACGAGGAGGATGTCGTCCCCGTTAAGATCGTGCGCATAGAGCATGACCGACACCGCCTCGGCCTGTCCCTGAGGCAGGCTCGCGACAAGGCCGAGGAGGACGGCTGGGTGTTCAACGATACCGGTGGCGTCATTACGGGGCCAGAGGAGGTGTACGCCAAACTGGGCGTGGAGGCGCCGCCAAGGCCGGAGGTTGAGGCCGCTGCCGAGAAGCCGGAGGCTGAGGCCGAGGCTGAGGCCGAGGCTGAGCTGGGCGCTATGGAGGCGGCAATGAAGGCGGCCGAGGCTGAGGCGGAGGATGTCATGGGGGCTGAAGCCGAGCCCGAGGCGGAGGAGCCGCAAGCTGAAGCTGAGGCGGAAGAGGCTGTAGAGGAAGAGACAGCTGCGGTGGAGGAGCCTGAGACGGAAGAGGCCACGGAGTCTGAGGCGGCTGTGGCGGAGGAGTCCGAGACGGAAGAGGCCACTGAGTCTGAGGCCGAACCCGAGGCTGAGGAAGAGGTTGTCGAGGCTGAGACTGAGGAGCCACAAGCTGAAGCTGAGGTGGAGGAGGCTGCGGAGGCGGAGGCGACTGCCGATGAGGCAGGCGAGGAAGAGGCCGAAACCGCCAGCGAATCTGTAACTGAAGACGAATCTACTGTAACGGAAGACACTCCGGATGCGTTGAACAAAGAGAAGGATTCATCTGCTGAGGTCGAGACCGAGGCCGACGAGGGCGCTGAGCCTGCGAAGGACGAGACGAGCGACTAGATATTGGGCTGGAGCATAGGTCATGGCGGATAGGTTCGACAAGTTTACGGAGAGAGCTCGCAGGGTTCTGACTCTGGCCCAGGAAGAGGCCCTGCGCTTTAATCACAACTACATCGGTACGGAGCACCTGCTCCTCGGTCTCGTGCGTGAGGGCGAGGGCGTAGCGGCCAAGGTGCTGGCCAACCTGGGTGTCGAACTGAACAAGGTCCGCTCCGCCGTCGAGTTCATCATCGGCCGCGGCGATCGCGCGGTGATGGGCGAGATAGGGCTTACGCCTCGGGCGAAGAAGGTTATCGAGCTTGCCGTGGATGAGGCGCGCCGCTTGGGCCACCATTACATCGGTACGGAGCACCTGCTCCTCGGCCTCGTGCGCGAGGGCGAGGGCATCGCCGCCGGCGTTCTGGAGAGCCTGGGCGTGAGCCTGGAGAAGCTGCGCGCGGAGGTCACGCGCATCCTCTCGCAGAGCATGCCTCAGGGAGCGTCTCAGGGAGGTCGCGCGTCCACCCGCACGCCGACCGTCGACCAGTTGGGGATCGACCTAACGGCCGCGGCGCGGGCCAGCAAGCTGGATCCAGTAATCGGCCGTGACAAAGAGATCGAACGTGTTGTGCAGATACTCTCTCGCCGCACTAAGAACAACCCTGTGCTTATTGGCGAGCCCGGCGTAGGCAAGACAGCCATCGTGGAGGCGCTGTCCCAGCGAGTGATCAAAGGCGAAGTGCCGGAGATGCTCCAGGGCAAGCGCATCGTGACCCTGGATATCGGCAGCTTGGTGGCCGGGACGAAGTACCGTGGTGAGTTCGAGGAACGGTTGAAGAAGGTCATCGAGGAGCTGAAGGGCGCGGGCAACTGTATCCTGTTCATAGATGAGATGCACATGCTGGTGGGCGCCGGCGCCGCTGAAGGCGCCGTGGACGCCGCCAACATACTTAAGCCGTCGTTGGCCCGCGGCGAGCTTCAGTGCATTGGCGCCACCACCCTGGATGACTACCGGAAACACATCGAGAAGGACGCCGCCCTGGAACGCCGCCTTCAGCCAATCGTGGTGGAGGAGCCGACTACCGAGCAGACGATAGCCATCCTGCACGGGATCAGGGCCCGCTACGAGGAGCACCACCATCTCATCATCAGCGATGAGGCGCTGAAGGTGGCGGCTGAGCTAGCCTCCCGCTACGTGCCAGACCGCTTCCTCCCCGACAAGGCGATAGACCTGGTGGACGAAGCCGCATCACGGGTGCGCATCAAGCGCTCCTACGCCCCGCCTTCGCTGCAGGAGGCGAGCAAGGGGCTGGAGAGCCTGCGGCGTGAGAAGGAGGAGGCGATCGCCGCCCAGCAATACGAGTTCGCCGCCCAGCTCCGTGACCGCGAGGTGAGCCTCCAGGATAAGCTGGAGGGGATGCAGGCGGGCTGGAAGACGGAGAGAGAAGAGTCCAAGCCGATTGTGACGGAGGAAGACATCTGCGAGGTCGTTGCGATGTGGACCGGCATCCCTGTCACGCGTATCGCCTCCGAGGAGTCGCAGCGGCTGCTCCACATGGAGGACGCGCTGCACGAGAGGGTAGTGGGTCAGGACGAGGCGATCCACAATATCGCTAAGGCCGTGCGGCGTGCCCGCGCCGGGCTTAAGGACCCACACCGCCCCATCGGCGTGTTCATGTTCCTGGGACCCACCGGTGTGGGCAAGACGTTCCTCGCCCGGATCCTCGCCGAGTTCATGTTCGGCAACGAAGAGGCGATGCTCAAACTGGACATGTCCGAGTTTATGGAGAAGCACAACGTCTCCAGGCTCATCGGCGCCCCGCCGGGCTACGTGGGCTACGAGGACGCCGGCCAGCTTACCGACATGGTTCGTCGCAAGTCCTATTGCCTCATCCTCTTGGACGAGATCGAGAAGGCTCACCCGGACGTGTACAACATGCTTCTCCAGATCTTCGACGACGGTCACCTGACCGACGCCAAGGGCCGCAAGGTGGACTTCCGCAATACGATCATCATCATGACCTCTAACGTCGGCTCAGACCTCATTCGCAAGGAGACGTCGTTGGGGTTCTCCACCAAGACGGCGGATGCCAAGGCGGGGCAGGAATACGAGAAGATGAAGGAGAAGGTGCTCACGGCGATGAAGAACGTCTTCCGGCCGGAGTTCCTGAACCGCCTGGACGCTACGATTGTGTTCCACGCCCTCTCCAAGGAGCAGATACGCCTGATCGTAGAGAACGAGATGAAGTCGGTTGAGAATCAACTTCGCGATAAGGACGTGACGCTGGAGATGACGGATGCCGCCAAGGACTGGATCGGCGAGAAGGGGTTCGACCCGCTGTTCGGCGCCCGGCCTCTGCGCCGCGTTATCCAGAATGAGATCGAGGACCGTCTCTCCGAGGCGCTGCTGGAAGAGCGCTTCCACGCCGGCGACACCGTGAGAGTGGACGTCCAGAACGACGAGATCATCCTGATCACCGCCTCGGAGCCAGCGCTGGCGTAACGGCGCTTCATTCGAGAGCCAGTGGGCTGTCCTTACGGGGCGGCCCACTTTCTTTTCGTGGCGCTGACCCGTTGGCGGCTAGCGGCCTGTCTGTCATAATGGCCGCGAGCCCATGACCACCGCCCGCAAGCCCCCGCGCACGGTCTTCGCCTGCCAGGAGTGCGGCTACGAGAACCCGAAATGGCTGGGCCGCTGCCCGGACTGCTCCTGCTGGAACAGCTTCGTCGAACAGGCCGCGGACCAGAGGCCGGGCGCCGTCGCTCCTACGACCCCTCCTCAGGAGCTCTCACGTCTGCCGCAGGAGGAGGAGCCGCGGCTGACCTTCGGCCTGCCGGAGTTCGACCGCGTGCTGGGCGGGGGCGCCGTGCCCGGCTCGCTGGCGCTCATCGGCGGCGACCCCGGCATCGGCAAGTCCACTCTCCTGCTGCAGGTGGCCGCCCTGGCCGCCGGTGGTCGCAGTGTCCTCTACCTGTCGGGCGAGGAGTCGGCCCGCCAGATCAAGCTGCGCGCCGCCCGTCTGGGCGTTGCGGGCGATGGGCTGTTCGTCATCACGGAGACGAATCTGGCCGTCGCCCTGCGGGAGGCGGAATCGCTTTCGCCCGGTCTGCTGATCGTCGACTCGATTCAGACGGTGTATACGGAGGCCGCCCCGCAGGCGCCGGGAAGTATCGTGCAGCTCCGCCAGTGCACGATGGATCTGATGCGCTGGGCCAAGGGGACGGGCGTGCCGACGTTCATCGTTGGGCACGTCACCAAGGGGGGCGATATCGCCGGGCCGCGACTGCTGGAGCACATCGTGGACGTCGTGCTCTACCTGGAGGGCGAGCGGTTCAGCAACTACCGGCTGCTGCGTTCGGTGAAGAACCGTTTCGGTTCCATCGACGAGGTGGGCGTGTTCGAGATGACCGGCGAAGGGATGACCGGCGTGGATAACCCCTCGCAGGCGTTCATCGCGGAGCGTGCCAGCGGTGCCGTGGGCTCGGTGATCGTGCCGACGTTGGAGGGGAGCCGGCCGCTGCTGGTGGAGGTGCAGGCGCTGACCAGCCCCACCGCCATGCCAACGCCGCGGCGCACCGTCAACGGCCTGGACTTCAACCGGCTGCTTCTGATCGCCGCTGTTCTCACCCGGCGTGTGGGTCTCTCCCTCGCCGGGCAGGACATCATCGCCTCTGTGGTGGGCGGTCTGCGCGTGCACGAACCGGCGACCGACCTGGCTCTGGCGCTGGCGATTGTCTCCAGTCATCGCGATAAGGCCGTGCCTGCGGACATGGTGGCTCTGGGCGAGGTGGGCCTCTCAGGCGAGCTGCGCTCGCTGGCGCAGCTGGAGCGCCGGCTGCTGGAGGCGGAGCGGCTGGGCTTCCGGCGCTGCCTGCTGCCGCAGGTGGCGCTGGCCGGCTCGCGGCCTAAGACGAAGCTGGATCTGCTCCCCGCCGCCACCCTGAGGGAGGCGATCAAGCTGGGGTTGGGCTGATAGAGCCGCTGCCGGAGCCTGTCAAGCAGTTCATCGCTGCGGCTCGCGTGTGCCGGATCGCCAGCGTGCGGCCCGGCGGCGAGCCCCACGTCATCCCCGTCTGCCCCGTGTTCGACGGCGATTCCACAGTGTACGTCGACATCGGCCGCCGCTACACTACCGCCGAGGCGCTGCAGGATGCCGCACGCATCGCTGTCCTCATCGACGAGTACGAGACGACTGAGCTCGGCTGAAGGGTGTCTTGCTGCGCTGCCGGGTCGAGGAGGCGGGGGGCGAGGAGAGGGATCGCGCCTGGGCGATGATCCGCGAGAAGTTTCCCCAGTACAAACCAGTAGGCTGGGAGCCGCGG
>CAJXNA010000109.1 GCA_913056415.1 uncultured Chloroflexota bacterium
TGCTATTACAGCGCCATGGACGTCGAAGCCGACGAGTATGTCCTGCTGCTGGAGGACATGGCGCCGGCCCGCGTCGGTGATCAGCTCGCCGGCTGCTCCCCCGAGGAGGCGGAGCTGGCCATCCGGCATCTGGCGAAGTTCCACGCCACCTGGTGGGAGAGCCCACGGTTGGCCGAGATCGGCTGGATGCCGCTTACCAATGATCCGCTCATCGTTCAGTCGGCTCATGATGCGTACCTCGAAGCATGGGATCCCTTCGTCGAGTACGTCGGCGATAAGCTGTCGGACGACATGCGAGCTGTCGGCGAGAGGTACGGGAAGAACCTCATAGACATGTTCAGTCGATTCGGAGAGCAGCCGCACACGATCATGCACGGCGACTACCGTCTTGACAACCTCTTCTTCGGCACCCCTGAGGGAGGCGACCCACTGGCCGTCATCGACTGGCAGATCTCCTCTCGAGGCCGCGGCGTCTTCGACGTCGCGTATTTTACGTGTGGAACCATGCAGCCGGCCGATCGGAAGGCGGTCGAGATGGACCTTCTGCGGATGTACCACACTATTCTTGTCGACAACGGCGTTCGCGCATACGACTTCGACCAGTGCTTTGAGGACTACCGAGCGTCTGTGCTGAGCTGCCTCATATACTCCGTCATTGCAATCGGTGGTCTCGATACGGCTAACGAACGAGGCGTCGCCCTTTTTGACTCGATCCTCGAACGAAACATCGCCGCGATTCTCGACCTTGACGCCGGCGAGCTGCTGGCGAAGTAGTGCCGGCGCTGGTGAGCGCAACGATATGTCCGCACAGGCGATGCTACGCCGCACTAGAAACGCCACGGCATATCCAGGCTCCGACTAGGAGCCAGCGGGCTCGATAAGGCGGCCGTCTCTCATCTCCAGAATGAGATCGGCCTTGGCGGCGATCGCCTCGTCGTGGGTGGCGATCAACACCGTGCGCTTCTCGGTCCGCAGACTCTGAAGCAGTTCGACGATCAGCCGGCTGGTCCCCGAATCAAGGTTGGCCGTCGGCTCGTCGGCCAGGATGATCGGCGGGTCGTTCGCCAAAGCCCTGGCGATTGCGACGCGCTGCTGCTCGCCGCCAGACAGTTTCGCGGGATGCCGTCGGTGCCAATCCTCTGCCAGACCGACCCGCCCCAGAAGCTCTCTCGCTCGCACCTGTGAGGCCCCGTTCGTGGTCCCACCAGTGAACTCCATGGGTAGAGTCACGTTCTCAATTGCGGACAGCTCTGGCAGCAGGTTGAACTGCTGGAACACGAAACCCACCTTCCGCCGTCTGTACGCCACTTCGCCGCCACCGCTCAGTCTGCCGACATCGACACCGTCGACGCTAAGCTCACCGGAATCCGGCCTGTCCAGCGCGCCTATCAGGTTAAGCAGAGTGCTCTTGCCGCAGCCGCTAGGCCCGCGCAGAGCCACGATCCTGCCCCGCGGCAGCCGGAAGCTCACATCATCAACCGCCTTCACGACTATGGGGCCGCTCTTGAAGTGCTTCGTGAGACCCTCGGCCATCACTATGTAGCTGTCCTCGTGACGCTGTTCATCACTCATATCGCAGTACCTCGGCAGGCTTGACCCGGCCCACGTACCAGGCCGGGATTATGCTTGCAATGACGGCTAGTCCAATGGCGATTCCGAGAGCGTATAGGAACACCTCCGGCGAAACGGCTACGTCCACATCGCCCAGAAATCCGCCCGCTCCCTGGATCTGAGCGCCGGCTCCGCCGAACCGCGCTCCCTGTCCGGGCCCAGCGAAGCCGCCTGGGCCTGCCGGCGCCGCCGGGTCTGAGACCAGCCCATTGGCAACGGTTTGGGCCAGGGGGAACGTTGCCAGGGCGCCGATCAGCGCCGCGATCACGCTCATCACGGCGGCTTCGATGCCGAACTGAGCGGTGACATGCCAGTTGGAGGCGCCGATCGCCTTAAAAATGCCGATCTCCTTCACACGTTGCCGCGCCACAAGCCCCACGGAGAACAGGATCACGGTCGCGCTTGCCACCAGGGCGGCGATCAGCGCGATCTGGCTGCTGTCTTCGGCGTCCGCGACGGGGGCGCTAATGCTCTCGAACCGGCTGGCCTCGGTGACGACGTCAACGGTATCCTCACCCAGGGTATCGGTGATCGCGTCGGCGACAGCATCGACGTTCTCGACCGTATCGACACGGACTGTTGCCAGGGTGAGCTCGCCCTCGCTATCGAATATGCGTTGCACGGTATTCAGAGGCATGAAGACGGCATTGTCGCCGAACTGGGTGCCACTGGTGAAGGTTCCGATTACTTCAATGGTGCTACCGTCCTCTAACTCAAAGGTGTCGCCCACCAGAAGGCCGTTCTTTTCGGCCAGGTCATCACCCAGAACGGCGACATTCGCATCCGCCTCATCGTCCGTGAAGGTGCGGCCCTCCATGAGCTCGGTGTCTTGCGTTCCGATCGTCGAGAGGGCGCTGGGGTCATCTGTCCCGATGAAGAAGACGGGGATGCTGAACTCCTGGCCGCCGGGGCCGGCGCCGCCGGGAGCGTTTCCGTTGGGAGCGTTGTCGGTGGCGCCGTCGCCACCGGCCAGGCGGTTTCCCAGTTCGCCCACGTCTATTGCTGACTCAAGCGCTTCCCCGCTGTACGGGACGCTCAGCGTCCGTTGCACGCTTTCGACGTGGTCAAGTAAGGCGAGCTGATCGATCTCCTCTTCGGACAAGGGATCGCCGCCGCCGAGGAGGCCGCGGAAGCTGCCTGCCGGGTTGACGTCGATGTTCGTGCCCACCTCGGCCCTGATCTCGTCCAGCCGCTGCCCGAACGCCTCGTTAACCGTGATCATGATCAGCGTCAGCGCTATGCTGACCGCAAGCACGGCCACGAGCAATCCCGTGCGCAGCGGGTTGCGGAGAATTGTCCGGAGCCCGCGTCTAATGGTCCTCATTACTGACCTCCTGTTGAGTCTAGAGTAGGCTACCGGCATTGGACGCACATTGGAGAGACGTTAGAGTTCCTTAATCCAATGCGCTCACGTTGTGCGGAGGCTCGTCCCGACAGGAATCAGCGCCAGGTCGGTACCGCCGGCCAACGGTCTCGTATTTCTCGAGGGAACCTCCTTGGCCGCGTTGTAGCGCCGTTCGCGAGAGTCAGCTAAGGACGGGACTCTTACTTCGGATCATCGTCGAAGAATGGCCATCCGGGGGGAAGCCCGAAGAACTCGCCGACGCTCATAGCGCGTGGAGTCGTGACGAGTTCGCCGGTCTCGCGATCGCAGTGACGCTCCTCGCAGCTACGAGACCAGGATCTCACCGCCCTGCGCCCGCCCGACCACTACACGGCCTGCGCGATCAGCTGCACCTGGAGCGTCGCTTCGTCGTCGACAGAGACGAACCCTGCGAATGTGGGCGGAGTGATATCAAAGTCCTGGAAGGACACCGTGATGGTTGCGAGGACGGAGATGACGTTGCCCTCCCTGAACGCCTCTGCCTCCCAGGTGACCTCCCGCTGGACGCCGTGCAGGTCCAGCGTGCCGGTGAGCTGCATCGCCCGCACCTCTTCTGCTTGGGGCAATGGGCATGAAAAGGGCCCACTCCCACCGCAATGTGAGGCCTTTCCCACGCCTGCGGGCTTAGCTTGCCGGTTCGGGCCGAAAGGCTGGCCCTAGTCGCTTGCCGCAACATTCACCGATTGGGGCGGGCCGCCCGCTCCTCTTTTGGGGACTCGGCGTTTATGTTTTCTCAGATGATAGCGCGTGAAGCGCCGCTGCCGCTAGTGGTTCAACTAGGAAACTTGGAGAAATAGCAAACGAGTTCGAATTCACACCCTGTCGACAAAGTGGATGACGCTGGGCCCTCCAAGGCGACACCGGTATAGAACACTAAGTTCCCATAGTGTGGAGATGGGCACCCGTTTACCGGGGCGGCTTAGGGGATTGACGGCCGGCTCGCCGAGGCTTAGCGTTGGGGCGTCCCTGCGGGGGGCTGATCCCATGCGCAAGCTCTCGTTTCTAATCGCCCTAACCCTCGCGGCCGTGTTCCTCGCCTCCGCCTGCGGCGACGGGGGACAGCCTGGCGCTCCCGCCACGGAAAAGATCGCCTTCATCCAGGCGGCCATGAACCACCCACCAAAGTATCCGTCAAACCCGGGTCACTCCAGATCGGACGATGGCGATGGAACCATCAGAAGTCCAGCGCGCAATTGAGGCCGGGAGGTCGGCGGCCTCCACGCTAGGCCTTCGAGTCGAGGATGCGGTCGTTGTCCACAACTCGAACCGGATCGCCGTTCGCCTGACCCCTTGTGACGTTCTCGCTCGGGTCGCGCCGCTCTCGTATCAGACCGGCGCGGAGTTCGAAGTCGAGGTTGCTCGCCGTCTCGCCGAAACCGACGGCCCGGTGGCTGCGCTTGAGCCTCGGGTGGAGCCGCGCGTTTACGTGCGGGACGGCTTCGTCGTTACGTTATGGACCTACTACGAGCCTGTATCGCCTCAAGACGTCGCGCCAGCCGAGTACGCGCAGGCGCTCGCGCGGCTGCACGCTGGCATGCGGGAAATCGATCTCCCTGCGCCGCACTTCACGGATCGAGTCGCGGAGGTGCAGTGGCTGATTGGCAACCGCGCCCAGACTCCGGAGCTCGGAGATGCGGACCGGGAGCTCCTGAGCAACACGTTGCGAAAGATGAGGTGGGCGATCGGTCAGCGGGGCGCCTCCGAGCAGCTGCTGCACGGCGAGCCGCACCCTGGCAATTTGCTCAGGACGAAGAACGGGCTGCTGTTTGTAGACCTCGAGACGTGTTGCCGCGGACCTGTCGAGTTCGACATCGCCCATGCGCCCGAGGAAATCAGCGAGCACTATCCGGCTGCTAATCAAGACCTGCTTCGCGAGTGTCGGATCCTAATGCTTGCGATGATCGCAACGCGGCGCTGGGATCGAGACGACCAACTCCCGAACGGGCGCCAACTGGGCACAGAGTGGCTCGGCCAGATGCGGGCAGCGCTCGATCGCTACGGATTGGATGTCTGAGGGTGGCCTAATGGCCATGTGGCCCGGGCTCGTCAACAAACGCCGCTTGAAAATCTGAGCTGGTCAATAGCGCGTCGAAGAGACCGACGCCTTCGCCGTCATGCCGATTGATCTCGGTGTCGCGATCACGGCTTCCAGACAAGCCTCCAGCAGCGCATTGCTCGTACTCAGCGCCTTCTTCGCTGATCAGCGAAACCACGGCGCATTAGGGCACCAGTCGGCGAGACGAGGTATCTCTGTCAGTCAGATGGCTTGACGGACCGACAAGGCTCCAGGCAAGCTTCAATCAGATGCTCAGCACGTCCTGAGTCAGATGCCCAAACCGGCCTGTTTTGGGGCGGGAGTTGCCTGCGCGAACGCGCCGTCGTAGTAGGCCCGAAGCTCAGCGAGGAGTTGAGTTGTGAACTCCTCCTGACTTACCCCCTGCGCTACGGCGACGTCGGCCAGCGAGTTACCGTCGCCCAGCTCGGCCTCCAGCTCCTCCTCCGTAATGCCCAGCACCTCAGCGGCAGCGTCCTTCACCTGTCCGCGCCCGTGCCCCATTCGCCCACCGGCGAAGGGGAAGCCGCTCCCCCTGGCGCGCTCCGCCTGTTCCTCCGTCAGGCGACCCTCGGCCACGGCCTCGTCTATCAACTCGGTGCGGGCCTCGTCGATGGCGGTCTCGAACTCCTCCTCGCTGATACCGAGCTTTTCGGCGACCCTGCCTAGAAACGTCCCCAGGGGCCCATCGCCTTCCTGGGCCGAGGTCGCCACCCCGCCGACCGCCACTGCGCCCACCGCCAAGACCACCACCACCGCCACTATCATCAGCAGTCCCTTCATCTCTGCACCTCCTTGTCTAACTTCTCGTGTGACTGCTGAACCCAGCGTAAGCATCTGCCCTTAGAGGGGCATTGGACTAAGACTAAAGTTCTCTAATTCAGAGCTCTCATTCTTTAGTGATGGCCGTCTACGATATGACTCTACGCCGGTCCTCCTGCTTACGGCCCTGGATGCGGTAGAGGATCGCGTACGCGGCCTGGACGCCGGAGCGGACGACTACCTGCCCAAGCCATTCGCCTTTCAGGAGCTCCTGGCCCGCCTGCGCGCCCTGGGCCGTCGGAGAGTCCAGGCCCACGAGCCTGACCAGCTCAAGGCAGCGGACCTGGTGCTGGACCTGCGACGCCGCCGCGCCCAGCGTGCCGACAAGCCGATCGATCTCAGTCCTAAGGAGTTCTCCCTGCTAGAGTTCCTGATGCGCAACGAGGGCCGTGTGGTGACCCGCACCCAGATACTGGATCACGTCTGGGGGTACGATTACTCGCCTGACTCCAACCTGGTAGACGTGTACATTACCTACCTGCGCCGCAAGGTAGACCGTGACCACTGCCGTAAGTTGATTCGCACAGTGCGCGGCGCTGGCTACGCCCTGGAGGACTGAGATGTTCGGGACAGCTCGCTGGCGCCTCACTCTCTGGTTCACCCTCACCTTTGGGGTAATCCTGGTGGTCATAGGCTCAGCGGTGTACCTGACCACCCGCACCGTGCTGTTCGACCGGGTGAACAGCGACCTTGAGTCGCGATCCGGCCGCGAGCAGCGGCTTCTGCTGCCCCGCCTGCTCAGTCGCAGAGGCAATGCTCTCCCTGGCGACATTATCATCGGCCCGGTGTTCACGGCTGGCGGCTACTTCTACGCCATCGTGGAACCCACCGGCGAGCTCTTGGCCAGCACGCCCAACGTCGATCCTGCCGGCCTGGTCAACGCCGCCGTCCTCCAAGAGGCGCTCGACGAAGGCGACGCTTTCGCTGACACAGAGTCCTCTGAAGGGGACTCCCTTCGAGTGTACGTGGTGCGGCTGGAAGGGGCTCGTGACGGGCAATTCCTGATCGAGGTGGGCCGCAGCACGGAGCCGGAGCGGCAGGCGCTGCGGCAGCTATTGTTAGTGCT
>CAJXNA010000110.1 GCA_913056415.1 uncultured Chloroflexota bacterium
GTGCCCCGGCCCGGGCGCGACTCGAAGGTGAACTGCGCCCCCAGGAGCTGAGCCCGCTCCTGCATGCCCAGAAGGCCGAGCTTTCCCAGCCGGGCCAGCCGGCCGTCTAGCTCCGGGAGATCAAATCCAAGGCCGTTATCGGTGATGGAGAGCGTCACGTCCTCTGGGCCGAAGCTCACCTCAACGCTGACGGAGCACGGGCCGGCGTGCTTCTCGACGTTGCGCAGCGCCTCCTGGGCGATCCTGAATAGCACCAGCTCCGCTTCGGCCGGCAGCCGGCGGGGGGTCCCCTCCACTTTGACCGAGGCGCTGGCCGCGCCCCTGCGGGTCATCTCGGCGGCCACCCATTCGATGGCGGGCAGCAGCCCCAGATCATCCAGGATGGACGGGCGCAGGTCACGGCTGAACCGCCGCACGCCCTCCAGTGCGGACTCGGCCAGGCTGCGCATCTCGTTCAGCTTCTCGCCCTGGGCTCCGCGGCGGGTGGCGGCGTCCAAGCCGCGGCAGAGCAGGACCAGGGACTGGGCGGTATCGTCGTGCAGCTCGCGGGCGATGCGGGTGCGCTCCTCCTCCTGAGCCCGCGTCACCTCACGGACGTAGGTGCGCATCTCCTCGTGACGGCGCTCCTGCTCCGTGACGTCGCGCAGGATCGCCTGCATTGCGGACTCCTCACCGTCGCTGCCCAGGGCGGTGCGGGCGGCGTCCACCAGTACTGTGGAGCCGTCCTTCCTGGTCAGCACCAGGCGCAGGCGCTCATGGGGTTCCTGCTGGGAGGTGTCGATCAAGCGTCGGCGCCCCTCGGCGCCGAACAGCGTCTCCACCGGCGTCCCCGGCAGTTTGGCGGGGGAATAGCCGCACATCAGGGCCGCTGCCTCGTTAGCGGCCGTGATCCGGCCGTCGGCGTCACACACCAGGATGGGGTCCCCCGCATGCTCGAAGATGCTGCGGTATTTCTCCTCGGAGATGGCCAGTTCCACGCTGGTGCGTTCCGCCCGCTGCCGCTGCTCCGCCTCCAGCTTGACGCGCCAGGCCAGCACCGCGCCCACCAACAGAGTGACGGCTACCTGGCCCAGCTCTCCCGCCCAGTGGAAGTCTGACCTATGCGATATCGCCATGCTGGGTACGGTCAGCAGGCCGGCCCATAGCGCCGTCAGCACGCCGCCTTCCCAGCCGTAGTGAAGGCTGGCGTAGACCACGGGGAGCAGGTAGAGGATCACCGGGATGTGATGGACGGTGGAGATGGAGTCATCGACGGGGAAAGCTTCCACCGTATAGTGAACGACGGTGACCGTCAGGATCATCGCCTGGATGAGCCAGAAGCGGGCCTCATACCAGCGGCGGCGGAGGCTGGCGAGCACGGCCGCCGGACCTTGGCGCCAGGGCCAGGCCTGGGCGGCGGTAGGGGCTTGGGCGTCGCTCATGAGAGCTCCTCCAGCCGCAGCAGGCCACGCTGGAGGGCGGTGATGACCGCCTCCGTCCGCGAGGCCACGCCCAGCTTGCCGAAGATGTTGCTCAGGTGCACCTGCACGGTGCGGTCACTGAGGCTGAGCTCGCGGGCGATCATCTTGTTGCTGAGCCCCTTTGCCGCCATCGCCAGCACCTCGGACTCCCGGTCGGTGAGGGGCTCAACCCCTTCCTGGCCGGCGGTCTGGCCGGCGCTGGTGTAGTGCTTGATCACCTTGGCGGCGATGGCAGGGGACAGAACGGATTCGCCCTCGGCCACGGCCCGCACCGCCTGCACCAGCTCTTCGCCGCGCACGCTCTTCAGCAGGTAGCCCGCGGCGCCGGCGTCCAGGAGCGCGAAGATGTACTGGTCGTCGTCGTAGGCGGTGAGGATGAGGACGCTGGTGGCAGGCGATTGCTGCTTGATCAGGCGGGTGGCCTCGATGCCGTTCAGTTTGGGCATGGCGATGTCCATCAGCACCACGTTTGGCTGGAGCCGGGAGACCATCGCAACCGCCTCCTCACCGTCTTCTGCCTCCCCCACCACCTCAAGGCCCGGATGGTCCTCCAGAATCTGCCGCGTCCCCTCGCGCACCAGGGCGTGGTCATCAGCGATGACGATCCTTATTGGTTTGCCCGTATCCGTTCCCACAGCCTAATTCTATCAGCCTCCTTCCTTGGGCGACCGTCTCTAAGCAATTTTGCTTAGTTGCACTACGCCATCGCCTGGATCAAAGGAGGAACGAATTGGGAAACAATGGGGACAGGAAGAAAACGAAGAAAACATGGAATGAGGTGCGACATGAGGATTGATGTAACGAAAATCCTGTGGGCTACAGCGGTTGGCCTGTTGGTGGTGGGCCTGGCCGTGCTCGTCTGGGATCCTTCCTCGAGTGGGAGCGACGGCGCCGCAGGCCATAGCGATGGTGGGATCGTGGATAGCGGCGACGAGCTGGTCATCACAATGCGCACTGAGGATTTCAAGTTCGTTCCAGATTCCGTCACCATCAAGGTGGGGCAGACGGTGCGGCTGCGTCTGGACAACCACGATCCGGTTCTACACGACTACACCACAGATGAGGCTGAGTTCATCGTCTTGGAGGCGAGCGGGGCCGCGCACGGTGACCACGAAGCGGTAGCGACGTCTCACGATGACGACGACGGGGTGGTGGCGTCCCACGATGACGACGACCAGGACATGGACGACCACGACATGGACCCCGAGGCGCAGGTAAGCCTCCAGCCGCTCCACATCGCGGCCGAAGGCAATGAGCACGGGGAGTTGGTCTTCGTGGCGACTGAGCCCGGCGAGTACGTCTTCTACTGCTCGGTCCCGGGCCACAGGGAAGCCGGGATGGTGGG
Source organism: uncultured Chloroflexota bacterium (assembly GCA_913056415.1). Taxonomy (GTDB): domain Bacteria; phylum Chloroflexota; class Dehalococcoidia; order SM23-28-2; family RBG-16-64-32; genus JADFNQ01. The sequence goes on from CAJXNA010000110.1 coordinate 2,806, forward strand.
CACGATCATCATCGAAGAGTAGGCCTCTCTTTAGGACTCGGCCGGTAGGGGCATCGAGAGATGCCCCTACCGCTCTTTTCGTCCGCGGGCGGCGGGTGTACAGCGCTCCTAAGCGGCAACCTTCCGGTCCTCAGCGTGCCGGCTCGCCACAGGTGGAGCCGTGCGCTATCCTGTCCCGAAGAGACAGGAGGAGAGTATGCCCGTGGAGAGCTGGCGCCACCGCACGGTAGAGAGCAATGGAATACGGCTGCATCTGGTGGAGGAGGGGGATGGGTTCCCGGTGGTGTTCTGTCACGGCTTTCCTGAGCTGTGGTACTCCTGGCGGCACCAGATACCGGCGCTGGCCGCCGCCGGGCTGCGGCCGATAGCCCTCGACCTCCGCGGCTACGGCGAAACGGACAAACCTGAGGCGCTCCAGGAGTACGACATCCAGCACCTCGTCGGCGATCTGATCGGTGTGTTGGACGCTCTCAAACTGGATAAGGCTGTGCTCGTCGGTCACGACTGGGGCAGCTTCGTGGTCTGGAGCGCGGCGGTCATGCATCCGGAGAGGGTGGAGAGGGTGGTCAGCCTCAACGTGCCCTACCGCGGGCGGTCGGTAGTCTTCCCCCCGACGAGCGTACTCAAGAAGATTGGCAATCGCTTCGCCTACATCCTCTTCTTCCAGGAGCAGGGCCGCGCTGAGGCCAGCTTCTCCTCCGACCTCACGGTCGCTCTCCGTCGCTTCTACGATGGCGCTGCCGCCGATCCTGCGTTCCTATCGCAGGAGGAGTTCCAGGTGTACCTGGAAGCGTTCCGCAAGGGTGGGATGAGCGGCCCTCTCAACTTCTACCGTAACATAGACCGGAACTGGGAGACCACGAGCAACCTGGCTGACCGGGTTGTGGAGTGCCCATGCCTCGTTGTGCTGGCGGACAAGGACCCCGTCCTCCGTCCGGAGTTCGCCGAAGGGATGGAGCGCTGGCTGCCGCGCCTTCGTAAGGAGATCGTCAGCGACTGCGGCCACTGGACGCAACAGGAGAAGCCGGAGGAGGTGAACCGGCTGTTGCTGGATTTCCTGTCGGACCTGGCCGGCTAGCGTCTTAGATTGGGGCGATCGCTGCGGCCGTCGCGCCTTCCGGCGCCGCTATGACCCGGCCGAACGCTTTCACCAGCTCAGGATCGAGCTGCGCACCGGCGACACGCTGTAGCTCCGCATACGCCTCGGTGCGGGGAAGGCTCTTACGGTAGGGACGGTTGAGGGTCATGGCTGAGAAGGCGTCAGAAAGGGCCAGTAGGCGCGCCAGGAAGGGGATCTCCTCCCCTTGCAGGCCGTCCGGGTAGCCGCTGCCGTCAAAGTGCTCGTGGTGGTGGCGAGCGATCTTCCTCACCTCTTCCGCGTTGGGTACATCTACGATAAGGTTCTCGGCTATAGAGACGTGGTGCTTAATGACGGCGAACTCCTCCCTGGTGAGCCGGCCGGGCTTGCGGAGGATATCGTCAGGGATGCAGATCTTGCCGACATCGTGGAGAAGCGCGGCGAGACGGAGGGTCCGCTGAGCGGAGGGTGAGAGGCCGATCTCTTGGGCCAGCGTCACAGCGTACTCGGCGGTGCTCTCGCAGTGAGCGCGGGTGTAGTGGTCTTTGCTGTCAATAGAGGTCAACAGGCCGTCCAGAAGGCCGAAGATACCCAGCTCCGAGCTCCGCTCCCGGCCGCGATGATCGCCGTCCGCGGCGCGTGAGCGGGAGCGCTTTTTCTGGTAGAGGCGGGCGTCGGCCAGCGCCAGGAGCTCCTGCCGCTGTTGACCGTCCTCGGGGAAGGCGGCGAGACCCAAGGAGACGGCGATCGGCACCGACTGTCCTGTGGGCGTCTTGAAGGCATAGTTGGTGAGCCAGTCCTGGAATGCCTGGGCAAACGCGCGTGCCTCCTCACCCGAGTGACCGGGGAGGACGACGATGAACTCATCGCCGCCGAACCGGCCCACGATACCCTCTCCGTCCGCCATCAGTTTGAGCTGGTCGGCGATGTGTTGGAGAACACGGTCGCCGACGAAGTGGCCGTAGGTATCGTTGAACGCCTTGAAATTATCTACGTCCATGAGGAGCATGGCGAAAGGGCGCTCGCGAGCGGCCTCAGCACTGACCAGTCGCTGTAAGCAGACCTGCATGTAGCGATGGTTGAACAGGCCGGTGACGAAATCCAGATCGGCCTGCTCGCGCATCTCTTCGTAGCGACGAGCGCGCTGAAGGGCGCCGGTAATCTCTAAGGTCAGCTGGGCGAGAAGCTCCCATCGGTCCCGCCCCCAGGGCTCAGGGCCGGAGTAGATCTCCAACACGCCCTCGCGCTGGGAGCCGCCGAGGGGCAGGTATAGCGTGAAGCCTTTGGCGGGAGCGTCCTCTATGTTGAGCGGCTGAGGACGCTGGTCACGTGAATCGTTGAGAAGGATGAGGGGCGCCGTGCCGCGGCCTGCGGCCCGCGCGAGGATGATGCGGTGGGCCTCAGGCAGGAGCGCGGGCGCTCCAGGACGGCCGTCTTTCGGGAATGAGAGCCAGGGCGCCTCCGGCTCGCCTTCACTGTCCGGCCGCCAGAAGACGGCGCGGTCGCTGTCCATATACCGGACGAAGAACTCAGTCGCTGCGCGCACGACGCTGCGACGCTTCGTCTTCTGGGCCAGAAGGAAGGTGAGGCGGTTGAGCAGCCGGAGCTGCTCCGCGCGGCAGGCCAGTTCGTCGATCTTCGCCTGCATCTCTAGGCGCGCGCGGCGGGCCTTTACGACGGCCAGCAAGGCGAATAGAAGGAGCAATATCAGAGCGGTGCCACCCGCAGCGGTTACGGCGGTGAACTCCGGCGTTGTCATGTTGCGCTTCCCGGGAGGAGATCAGGCCAAGTGGTTGTAGGCGGCTACAGCCGCCGGCGAGGTCTGCTCCTTGAGCTTGCGCAGGCCGGTCATGAGCAGGGAGCTGACGGATGTCTCACTGATGTGGAATACGTGGGTGATCTGGTCCCGGGTCAGGCCGGCATCAAACACGAGTGACATCACCTCGTGCTCGCGAGGGTCGAGAGAATCGCCGTCGTTCGGCCTGTGGTTCTTGATGACAGGTCTGCACATACGTCGTGCAGAGCGAAAAAGTACAGTTCGGAACCGGTCCTCATCACTGCTTCCCGCTCGCTGAAAGGCACGGTGAAAGGCCTGGACGACGATCTCCTGCGTGGGCTTATCGCGCCCAACGCAGGCGTACACATAGGCGAAGACACGGGGGAAGTAGGTTTCGTAGCGTTCGGTTGCGCTACCCATATCAGTTGGGTCTAGGCGCTCCGTCTTCTGCTCACGCTTCAGGAATGCGAATCCCATCATTGCCTCCCAATTTGTGGGTTTGATTACAAGTTCAGGCTAGCAGAGACGGGACAGACCGTGACAGGAAGATGGTGTAGGTCCGGTTAAGGGAGGGGTCAGATCAGGTAAAGACCGCTAGCCGCTCGCCTGGTCGAAGGGTGCATCCAGCAAGGCCGTGAGCGGGTCATCCTGGCGCTGTTGGGAGCGGCGCTCCAGCATGTAGCCGAAGCCGCGGACGCAGAGGATGTAGGGGTTGCCGTCGCGGCCGTCCTCCAGCTTGCGCCGCAGGTTGGCGATGTGAACCTTCACCAGGTTCTGAGCCTCGCGGTCATCGTAGTCATGGTCGTGGATGGCGGAGAGGAGAGAACGGGCGTCAATCACCCTGCCCGCCTTCTCTGCCAGGACGGACAGGATGCGGAACTCAGTGGGCGTCAGGGGGACCGAACGCTCCTTCAGCACTACCTCGCACTTGTCGAGGTCGATGAGGAGGTCTCTTATAGCGATGATGCCGGCGGTCTGGCCGGTCTGCCAGTGTTGAGCCCTGCGGAGCAGAGCGCGGACGCGAGCGGCGAAGACAGTGGTGTCACTTGATGCCGTGACGGCGTCGTCGGCGCCGGCGTCCATCACAGGCACGAAGTCGCTTTCGCTGGGGATCACTACGATGGTTGGCACGTCCTGGAGCCCGCGCACGGCAAGGCAGGCCCGCACGGCGAACCGGGCGTTCCGCTTGGCCAGGACGAGGAGATCGGGCGGCTCGTCGTGGGCGCGGTCGAACAGATCGTGCAGCTCCTGGGAGGGGGAGA
>CAJXNA010000111.1 GCA_913056415.1 uncultured Chloroflexota bacterium
CCCGGCAGCGATTGCCTGTGCGACCGCGAGGAGGTGGAGGCGGCGATCGACCGCGAGGGGACGGTGATCTGGGACGTGCGGTCGAAAGAGGAGTACACGGGTGAGACGCCGCGCCAGAACCGTTACGGCGGCCACATCCCGAGCGCCGTCCACCTGGAGTGGCTGGATCTGACCACCGGCGGCGAGGCGCCGGAGCTGCTCCCCGCCGAGGAGATCCGCCGTCGCCTGGAGGCGGTGGGGATCACGCCGGAGAAGGTGGTGCTGACCCACTGACAGGCGGGCATCCGTGCGGCGCACGGAACGTTCGTCCTGCGGCTGATGGGGTTCGACCGCGCGAAGAACTACGACGCTTCCTGGTCTGAGTGGGGGAACAGGGACGACACGCCGAAGGTGCTCCGGCCGGGCGGGAGCAAGTAGCGGGGCCGGAGAACGAAGGAGCGAGAGCTTGGCCGAATTCGACGATGAGTGGTATGAGAGCTGGAAGCGCGGGCTCGAAGAGTCGGGCGGGAACATAATTCTGGCGCTCGGGTTACGGCCTCTTGAGGCTGACGAGCATCACGTCGTGATGGAGATGCCGTACGGGCCGAACGTCAGGCAGGGGACGGGGGTGTTCGCGGCAGGCGCGCTTATCCAGCTTGCGGACGTGGCGGCGACGATGGTCTGCTTTCGCGCCATAGACCCGGACCGCTCCGACCCAGCCACGCCATTCCCGCTATCGATTCAGATCAGCTCAAACCTGCTGCGAAACACGGATCGGGGGAAGGCGATCGCTGAGGCGCGGATAGTGCACAAGGGCCGCACGATGATGGTCGTGGAGTCAACCGTGCGGGACGATCGGGACCGGTTGCTGGCGATCGTTAACAGCACGCACCTGGTGCAACGGAAAGAGTGAGCGCCTAGAGCGGCGGGGCTCGCTTGTGCCAGTCGGTGGCCTGCTGGTAGGCGTGGGCGGCGCGCAGGACGGTTGCTTCGTCCCACCAGCGGCCCACGAGCTGCATGCCGATGGGCAGGCCGCCCTTGGTGAAGCCGCAGGGTATGGAGATGGCGGGCAGGCCGGTGAGGTTGAAGGGCCCGGTGAATCGCGTCAGCGTGAGGGTTGTCTGAAGGTCGTTCTCGTCCAGGCTGGGGGCCGGCACGGGCGTTGTGGGGACAGCCAGCAGGTCAACGCGGTCGAACACCTTCTGTCGCCACTCCTCCACGATGAGGGAGCGAAATCGTTGGGCCTGGACGTAGCTCACCGCGGGGTAGAGTAGCCCCATCTCCAGGCGGGCGCGTACGTCTTCGCCGTAGTCCTGGGGCCGCTCCGCCAGCCAGCGCTTGTGATAGGCCAGCGCCTCTGGGAGCATGATGGCGCTGACGGCCGCCGGCGCCTCGGCGATGAGGGGGAGGGAGACCTCGCTCACCCCCGCTTTGAGGTCGTCCCTCAGCACAAGTATGGCGGCGTGGATCGCTTTCAGCACCTCGTCGTCAACGTTGTCGAAGAAGTACTCCTGGGGCACGCCGATGCGGAGGTGCTTGAGGCGCTGGTCCGTCAGCGCCTTGGTGTAGTCCGGCACCGGCTCCTCGCTGCTCGTTTCGTCCTGTGGGTCGTGCCCGGCGATCACCTTCAGGATGATGGCGGCGTCGGCGGCGCTGCGTGCCATCGGCCCGGCGTGGTCCAGGGCCCAGCTCAGGGGGGTTATCCCGCGGCGGCTAACGCGGCCGTAAGTGGGCTTGAGGCCGGTAATGCCGCAGAGGGAGGCGGGGGTGCGTATGGAGCCGCCGGTGTCTGTGCCCAGGGCGCCTAACGTCATGGCGGAGGCTAAGGCGGCGCCGGCGCCGGAGCTGGAGCCGCCGCTCATGCGGGTAGTGTCCCAGGGGTTGTACGTGCCGCCGTAGTGGGGGTTAACGCCGGTGATGCCGAAGGCGAACTCGTGCATGTTCAGCTTGCCCAGGAGGACGGCGCCGGCGGCCTTGAGCCGGACCGTCACCTCCGCGTCCTCCGTAGGCACGCGCTCGGCCATGATCTTGGAGCCGGCGGTTGTGGGGACGCCGGCGGTATCGAACAGGTCCTTGAGGGCGATGGGGATGCCGTGCAGCGGTCCTTTGTAGTTGCCGCCGGCGATGGCGGTGGCGGCCTGCTGGGCGGCGGCGAGCGCATCCTCACGGGTAACCGTGATGAACGCGCGTAGGCGCCCGTCCAGGCTGCCGATGCGCTGCATGCAGGACTCCGTCAGCTCCACCGGCGAGAGCTTCCGCTTGCCGATGAGCGCTGCGGCCTCGGCGATGGAGAGTTGGGCGATATCGGTGGTGGTCATCGCGGTGCCTCGGGGCGAGGCTGGAACCGGGCTGCGGGCTCGGCCTCGCGGTAGTCGATATCGGCGAGGGCGGCGACCCCGGTCTGCACGAAGGGCAGGGTGAGGGCCAGGGCGGAGATGCGCTCTTGGGTCAGAGGTACGCCGGCGAGGGCGGCGAGCCGGCGGATGGTTTCTCGTGCGTCGTCCTGCATGTTTACTCTTTAGTAGAGACGCTTTGGTTAGGGACGATGCAACAACGGGCGAAAACTGTCAATAGGGAGGCGTTAGGGGATTACTTTTTAATCGTATAAGTCTATTAGCAAATTTCCTGGCCAGCGGTACGTTTCAGGGGCGATCATCGTCGCGGAGGGAGTAGTCGTAGGAGGTTTCGATGGACAAGTTGATCGAAAGGTTCGGTGCCCTGAGCATCGGAGAGAAGGTCATCCTCGTAGCGGGGGTGTTCCTGTTCATAGTCGGGTTCTTACCCTGGTATAGCATCGACTTCGGGCTTCTCGGGAGCTTAACTCGGAATGGATGGCAGTCCCCTGGGGCGATCTGGTCTATGCTCGCCATTGTCATCGGCCTGGCGATGGCGGCCGTGGTCGTCCTGAAGGGTCTGACAGAGGTGGAAATTCCGGACGACGTGGGCGGCGCTAGCTGGCCCAAGATCCTCCTCGGCGGCGGCGTGGCTGTCCTGGCGTTCGTACTGATCAAGCTGCTGAATGAGTCCAGCTTCCTGGGGTTTGGCTTCTACCTGGGCATCATCGCGGCGGCCGCCCTCGCTGTGGGCGGTTTCTTGGTGTTCAGGGAGGAGAGCGCAGCCGGGCCGTCGGCTCCGCTGTCTGGCCCACCGTCTGGCCCGCCGCCTGGGCCGCCGTCTGGCCCGCCGCCTGGCCCACCGCCTGGCCCACCGCCTGGCCCGCCGTCTGGCTCACCCCCTGGCCCGCCGTCTGGCCTGGAATAGGGCGCCGCGTCAGCAAGGACGAGCGCGGCCGGCAGGCCTCGCTGTTGCTGGGACCTAGGCTGTAGCCAGCTCCTCTTCCGTCACTTGCCCCTCCACGATCCGGAAGGCCCGCACCACGGGCTGATCCGGCTGCATGAGCGAGACGAGGACGTAGAACGTCTCCGGCCAGAACGCCAGCCGTATGTCCGTGCCTGAGGGCTGAGCCTCGCTGGCGGTGTGGGAGTGGTAGATGACCAGGAACTCCCATCCGTTCTGGTCGCACTCACGGTGTATGCGGAACAGGTCGCTGGAGTCCACGTTGTACCGGTAAGGGCTGGCCTCTGAGTTCTTGGCCCGGAACAGCTTGACGGCGCGACCGTCCTGCCCGGCGATGATGCCGCAGCACTCGTTGGGCGCGTCCTCGCGGGCGTGTGCGACCATCTCATCGATGAGCTCCTGGGGCAGGGTCAGCATACGGCTATCGGGCCTGTCAACTGCTTCCTTACCACCATATCTTCCCCTCAACGCCCTCAGACTTGAGCTCCCCGTACTCCTTCGTCCACAGAGCGGTGGAGAGGTACTTCCAGCCGCCGTCCGCCAGGAGAGCGACGATGTTGCCGCCGTCCATCCGCGAGGCGACACGCTGGGCGGTGCGCATGACGGCGCCCGACGATATGCCCGCGAAGATCCCTTCGTTCTCCATCAGCTCCTTAACCGCCGCGAAGGATGAGCGCGAGTCCACCACGATGCGGCCATCCAGGACTGACTCGTCGAGGATGGGCGGGATGAACCCCTCCTCCAGGCTGCGCAGACCCTGCACCAGGTCGCCCGGATGGGGGACCGCCGCCACGATCTTAACGTCCGGGTTGTTCTCCTTCAGGCGGCGGCCGACGCCGGTGAGGGTGCCGCCGGTGCCCAGGCCGGACACGAAGGCGTCCACCTGGGGGAGGTCGCGCAGGATCTCGACGGCCGTAGTCTCGTAGTGGGCGCGGGGGTTGGCCTCGTTGCCGTACTGGTAGGGCATGTAGTAGCGGTCTGGCTCTTCGGCAACCATGCGCTGGGCCTTGAATATGGCGTCGTTGGTGCTGCGGGCCCCTTCGGCGTAGACAACGTCGGCGCCGAACGCCCGCAGCAGCTGCTCTCGCTCCGGCGTGACGATGTCCGGCAGCACGCAGAGGAGGCGATAGCCCTTGATGCGCGCCACCATCGCCAGGCTGATGCCGGTGTTGCCGCTGGTAGGCTCCAGGATCGTCTTGTCCGGCGTCAGCTCGCCGCTCTCTTCGGCGGCGTTGATCATGTACAGGGCGATGCGGTCCTTGAGGGAGCCGGTGGGGTTCTGCCCCTCCAGCTTGGCGTAGATGTTGACGCCGGCCTTGGGGCTGGAGCGCTCCAGCCGCACGAGGGGTGTATCGCCGATGGCGTCCAGGATAGTTTGGGAAAGCATGGTTATGGTGCGGCCGGCGGAAGCAGTGAAGCGAGAAATGTGCACAGCCGCACAAGTTAGTATACCGGATTGGGGGTAGGTGGTCACCGGATCGCTCGCGGCTTCGGAGTCCCCCTTGAGTCCGATTCGCGATATAATGCGCTCCGCTTGCTAGGCTCAGAGCGAACGATGATCGAGACGACACGCCCACAGCCCATGACGATCGGCGGACGGGAGTTCGTCTGGGGCGGACGTACGTACATCATGGGCATAGTCAACGTGACGCCGGACTCCTTCTCCGGCGACGGGGTGGCCTACGACGTGGCGGCGGCGGTCGACCAGGCCGTCGGCATGGTACGCGATGGCGCCGACATCATCGACGTGGGCGGTGAGTCTACCCGCCCGGGGTTCGAGCCGATATCGATCGAGGAGGAGATACGGCGCACGGTGCCGGTCATCGAGAAGCTGGTGCGGGAGGTGGACATCCCGCTGAGCATCGATACTTATAAGGCGGAGGTCGCCCGCGCGGCGCTGGCGGCGGGCGCGCATCTGGTGAACGATGTCTACGGCTTTCGGCGCGAGCCGGAGACGGCGGCGGCGGCGGCGGAGTTCGGGGTGCCCGCGGTGGCGATGCACAACCAGCGCGAGCGCGAATTCCACGACGTTATCGGGGACGTCACCGCCGGTCTGGTGGAGAGCCTGCGCATCGCCCGCGAGCGGGGGTTGCCGGACGAGCGGGTGATCGTCGACCCCGGCTTCAACTTCGGTTGGACGGAGGAGCAGGCGCTGGAGATGCTGCGGCGCTTGGGCGAGCTTCACGCCCTGGGGCGGCCGCTACTGGTGGGGACCTCCCGGAAGTCCACCATCGGCGCCGTCCTGGGCCTGCCGGTGGAGGAGCGGCTGGAGGGGACGGCGGCCACGGTGGCGCTCGCCATAGCCAACGGTGCGGATATCGTCCGTGTGCATGATGTCAAGGAGATGACGAGGGTGGCGCGGATGGCGGACGCCGTGGTGCGCGGTTGGACGAAGCCGGAGGAGGCGAAGGCGTGACGGACGAGCGGCATCGGAGCCCGTTCAGCGCCCACATCGGTGCGGAGATGGAGGAGCTGCGGGAGGGCTACGCGCGCCTCTCCCTGGTGCTGGAGCCGCGTCACACGAATCCTAACGGTGTGATGCACGGCGGGGTGATAACGACGATGATGGACTCCGCCCTGGGCGCCGCTTTAGGCAGCCTGCGCGGGCCGGAGGCGGGCCGCAGCCCTCACGCGACGGTGGAGATGAACGCGAGCTTCCTGGCCGGCGCTCGCCCCGGTGACAAGATTGTGGTGGAGGGGCGGGTACTGCGGTTGGGCAAGAGCATCGCTTTCGGGGAGGCGGAGGCCCGTAAGGGCGATGAGCTGATCGCTAAGGGGAGGCTGACGTTCGCCATCCAGAGCCGGAGCGAGTGATGTCTGCGGAGGGAGGCGCTGCCGAGGAGCGAAAGTCGAGCCCATTCGTGGAGCTAATCGGTGGGCAGGTGGAGGAGTGGGGCGAGGGGTATGTGCGGATGTCGCTGGTGCTGGAGCGGCATCACACCAATCCGAACGGGGTGATGCACGGCGGTGTTATCACTACGCTCATGGATGAGGTGTTGGGCGGGGCCATCGCCTCACTGCGCGGGATGGAGGTGATGTACGCGGCTCCTCACGCGACGGTGGAGATGAACGCCAGCTTTCTTTTGAGCGCGCGGCCAGGCGATAAGATCGTGGTGGAAGGGCGGGTGCTGCGGCTGGGGAAGCGGGTGGCGTTTGGGGAGGCGGAAGCGCACCGGGTCGACAGGTCGGCCGACCGTCGGGCTGACGGCGAGCTTATCGCCAAGGGGAGGATGACGTTCGTGATCCCGGCCCGAACGGCGCCCAGAATCTTCTCCTTCACCCCGCCGATGGGTAGGACCCGACCAGAGAGCGTGACCTCACCGGTCATCGCCACGTCGTGACGAACTGGCACGCCGGAAAGGGCACTGACAAGCGAAACGGTCATGGTAACACCGGCCGAGGGTCCATCTTTGGGAATCGCTCCGGCTGGAACGTGAATGTGAATGTCCTTGTCGTTCAAGAGCTCGGGATCGATTCCCAACTTTTCGGCATGGGATTTGGCATACGTCAGGGCCGCCCTGGCTGATTCCTTCATCACCTCGCCCAGATGGCCAGTGAGGACCAGTTGACCCTTTCCACCCAT
>CAJXNA010000112.1 GCA_913056415.1 uncultured Chloroflexota bacterium
CGGTGGACGTCTCCTCCGGCGTCGAAACCGAGGGCCTGAAGGACGTATCCAAGATTCGCGCCTTCATCAAGGCCGCGAAGGCGTCCGCATGACCTCCACTCTCCCCGACGCCCGTGGACGCTTCGGCCCCTTCGGCGGCCAGTACGTCCCTGAGGTCCTCATGTCCGCCCTCGCCGAACTGGAGAGCGCCTATCGGGACGCCCGGGCGGGCGGAGAGTTCCAGATAACGCTCGACGCTCTCCTGCGCGACTACGCAGGACGGCCTACGCCGCTATACCTCGCCTCCCGTCTCACGGAGCGCCTGGGCGGTGCCCGCATCTACCTCAAGCGCGAGGATCTGGCCCACACCGGCGCTCACAAGATCAACAACGCCCTCGGCCAGGGGCTCCTGGCGAAGCGTATGGGCAAGCCCCGCGTCGTCGCCGAGACCGGCGCCGGCCAGCACGGCGTCGCCGCCGCCACCGTCTGCGCCATGCTCGGCCTCGAGTGCGTCGTCTACATGGGCGACGAGGACATCCGTCGTCAGGCCCTCAACGTCTTCCGCATGCGCCTCCTCGGCGCCGAGGTAAGGCCCGTCGACTCCGGCTCCCGCACCCTCAAGGACGCCATCAACGAGGCGATCCGCGACTGGGTGACGAACGTGGAGTCTACCCACTACCTGCTCGGCTCCGTCGTCGGCCCGCACCCCTACCCGATGATGGTGCGCGATTTCCAGTCGGTCATCGGCGCTGAGGCACGACAGCAACTGCTGGAGGCGGAGGGACGGCTCCCGGACTACGCCGTCGCCTGCGTGGGCGGCGGCTCCAACGCCATCGGCCTGTTCCATCCCCTCTACGCCGACGACTCCGTGCGCTTCATCGGCGTGGAGGCCGCCGGCGAGGGGCTATCGTCCGGCCATCACGCCGCCTCGCTGGCCGCCGGGCGGCCCGGCGTCCTCCACGGCGCCATGTCCTACCTGCTCCAGGACGATGCCGGCCAGGTGCGCGAGGCGCACTCTATCTCCGCCGGCCTGGACTACCCGGGCGTCGGCCCGGAGCACGCCTTCTACAAGGAGTCAGGCCGCGCTCAGTACGTCGCTGTCACGGACAATCAGGCGCTCCAGGGCTTCACCCTCCTCTGCGAGACGGAGGGCATCATCCCCGCCCTGGAGCCCGCCCACGCCATCTACCACGCCGCGGAGCTGGCCAAGGACCTGCCTCAGGACGCCATCGTCCTCGTCTGCCTCTCCGGCCGCGGCGACAAGGACATCGACATCGTGGCGGACGCCCTGGGCGAAGGCTCGTCCTAACCCGAAATGTAGGGGCGACCTTCAGGTCGCCAGTAGAAGGCTCGCCTGGCTTCAATCCTACGCCTCGCCGCCGTTGCCATCATTCGTCTCCTTCGCCCCGGCCGCCGTCACCTCCCGTGGGGCGAACCAATCCCAGAAACTTGTAGCCCGTCGCTAAGACGATCCCCAGCCCTACCGCCACCACCGCAAACAGCAGCGCCTCTCCGATCTCGCCGAAGTCCTCCGCCGCCTGAACCCAGCCGAAGATCACCACTCCCAGGCCGCCCAGCAGCAGCCCTAAGGGTATCGCTTCCACGCGCCGGAATAGGTACAGACCCAGCGCTATCGCCGCCACCCCCAGCACGCTGGCTACGATGAACACGTTCCGGTGATAGTCCGCCCGCTCGTCCTCGTAATCCCGCCGCTGCTCTTGGAACCGCCGCTGCTCCTGAATATAGAGCCTCTCCTCCTCCGTGAGCTCCGCCTCATCCTCCGCCGTCAACTCTCGGTCTCCCTTGAAACAGCGGTCCAGATCACAGTAGAGCGGCTCCCCCGTACCCGGCTCGGGGGGAGCCTCGACCCCGATGAGCCTGATGGGTGGTGCTGGGTACTCTGGAGCCTCAGGCTCGTCGTAGAAGGTGCGGATCCCCAGGATGACCAGCAGGATGAACAGTATGGCCACCACCAGGCTGTAGGTGAGCTTGAAAAGCGTCTGCATGTTTGCCCCACCTTACGGGTCGAGAATCCTCAGCCTGCCGTCATTCTAACTTACAGCTCCGTGCGATGCGGCCTTTCGCGCCACCAGACCCGCCACCGCCTTCGTCCCCCGCTCGCTCTCCATGAGCCCCTCGCGGTACTCCAGCACCTCCAGCCCCGGGAACAGCGATCGCAGCTCTCCCGGCCGCAAAAGGAACTCCTCCTGCTGCGGCCCCCAGCCGAACCGCCGCTGCTCCGTCGTGAACGACTCGAACACCAACACGCCGCCCGGCCGCAGCGCTGCTGTTAGATGCGGCGCCAGCCCCCGCTGCAGATAGTAGAAGTCGATTACGATGTCATAAGCATCGCTCGCCGGCTCGTACGACTCCAGGTCCGCCTGGATCGCCTCGACACGCAAGCCAAGCCGGACGGCCTCCTCGCGACAGCGCGCCACCGCAACTCCGGACACGTCGATGCCCGTCACCTCGTATCCCAGAGAGGCGAGGTAGAGGGTGTTGCGGCCCGTCCCCATCGCCACGTCCAGCGCCCTGCCGCGGGGCGGCAGAAGGCTCCGGTGCTCCACCAGGAACGCGGCCGGCCCGCGTTCCGGCACCGCCTCCTGTTTGCGGTATCGTTCGTCCCAGAACCGCTCGCTGTCGTCTCGCATGCGTTCAGTATCTCCGCTTGCCCTGAGCCTGTCGAACCATTAGCGGGGTGTGCTGGTCTGACCCTTCGCCAGGCTTAGTGTGAGCGGGCAGAAGCCTTGTTCCTTGTTCCGCCTCGCCTGTACCCCTTAGACTGAGAATATGGAATTCGAGCATGTTACAGCTCCAGGGCCTTAGGCGCCGATGTATTGCACGCAATGTGGCCAGCCTCTGCCGCCGGGTGACGTTCGGTTCTGCGCGCACTGTGGTGCCAGGCTCCAGCTCCCCGTCGCGCCGACCGACGAAGCCGCTGCGCCCAAGGGCCGCACCCCCTGGGGCTACGCGGACATGGCGATGGCGATCGCCGTCGTAGTCGGGTCCGTCATTATCGTCTTGATTCCGATCATCATTGTTATCGGCATCGTGGCCGGCGGCGAGATAGACGATGACGATGAGTCAGTCACAGCCGTGACGATCGGCGCTGGCTTCCTTTTGGAAGCTCTCCTCCTTCTCGCCGTGGCCCTGTTCACCGTCGGAAAGTACAAGCTTCGCTGGTCGGAGCTCGGGTTCCGGCCTCCGAGGCGCGGCGGCTACTGGTTTCCAGCGCCGCTATTTTTCGCAGCCTTCGCTATTCTCCTCGTGAACGCCGGAATAGCATCGGCGCTGGGGACGGACGCTGAAGGGAACGTGCCGGACGAATTATTCGACTCAGTCCTCCTCGTCGTACTGCTGGGTATCCTCTCTCTTGGACTGGCGCCGATTATGGAAGAGACGTTCTTTCGGGGCTTCCTGTTTGGTGGGCTGCGCGGTCGCTGGGGACTACTGGGAGCAGCTTTCGCGAGCGGCCTCCTATTTGCGCTAGCTCACTTTACTGGGCTGCCCAGCCTTCCCCTGCTCCCGGCCATCGGGATGATAGGCATGCTGTTTGCCTGGGCCTACTACTATACCGGCTCGCTATTCGCCCCGATTGGTGCTCACTTCTTGTTCAATCTTGCCGCCTTCCTCATCGGCGTCTCGGGAGTGGCAACGTGAGTCGCATAGCCGATGCGTTCGCCCGTCTGCGGGCCGAGCGTCGAACCGGCCTCGTCGCCTTCCTCACCGTCGGCCATCCCAGCGTGGAAGACACACTGCGCCTCGTACCGGCCCTCATCGAGGGCGGCGCCGACATAATCGAGCTCGCCATCCCCTTCTCGGATCCCCTGGCTGAGGGGCCCAGCATCCAGCGCTCGTCGCATCAGGCGCTCCTCAATGGTGTCACGCCCGGCGTATGCCTGGAGGTGGCTGGCAAGCTGCGGGCGCAGGGCGTCACCGCGCCGCTGATCTTCATGGGCTACTACAACCCCCTCCTCGCCTACGGCCTCGAGGACTTCTGCCACGACGCTGCCCAGGTTGGCGCTGATGGCCTCATCACCGTCGACCTGCCGCCGGAAGAGTCGCACCCCTTACGGGACGCCTGCCGCCGGAACGGCCTCGACCTGATATACCTCCTCGCTCCCACCAGCACCGATGAGCGGATCGAGCTCGTCGCCGGGCTCGCCTCCGGGTTCGTCTACTGCGTCAGCGTGACGGGCGTGACCGGCGCGCGGGAGGAGCTGCCGAAGGCGCTATCCTCGTTCGTTAACCGGGTACGCGCTCACATCGCCTTGCCAATGGCCGTAGGATTTGGTATATCTAAGCCCAAGCACTTCCGTGCGGTGGGCCGCATCGCGGAAGCCGCCGTTATCGGCAGTGCTATCATTGACGAGATCGACCGTTCCGATCCGTCTCAGACAGTAGGGAAGGTTAAGCGTTATGCGGAGGTGGTTACCGGCCGGCGGAGAGCTGCCCGTTAGGGTCGCTCGGCTTCTCGCTATTGGCGAGGAGTCGTCCGGCCGTGCATATGGTGGCGGCTCTCGGGCCGGAGTATTTGGCCCCAGCTAGCAGCCCGGCCCGCGCCCCGACGAGTCGGGACCGGGCCTCGGCGATGTCGGCATGCTGACTCGAGGTGTCAGGGGCGCCACCACTGTCAAGGCCAACACCCGCGAGGCGATCCTTGAGGCCACTGCGGAGCTCCTCCAAGCCATGGCGGAAGCCAACGGGCTTGACTCCGAAGACGTAGCCTCCGCCTTCTTCACCAGCAGCCCCGACCTCAACGCCGAGTTCCCCGCCCTGGCCGCCAGACAGATGGGCTGGACTGATGTGGCCCTTCTCTGTGGACACGAGATGCAAGTACCGGGCTCCCTTCCCATGTGTCTCCGCATCCTCCTCCACGTCAACACCGAGAAGAAGGCCAGCGAAATAGTCCACGTCTATCTCCACGGCGCCAGGGTCCTCAGGCCAGACTTCGAGAGCCGGTCCGGCTAGTCGCCAACAGCTCGATATCATTACTTTCCAGGGAAGGAGACCATAAACATGATCATCGTGATGAAAACGGAGGCCACAGAGGCCGAGGTATTAGCAATCCAGAAACACATAAGAGATCTGGGGTTCAAGGACCACTTAATCAAGGGAGTGGAGCGCAGCGTCATCGCCGTGCTCGGCGCCGTCTACCCGGAGCTCATCGACGAGTTCTCCGCCCTCGACGGCGTCGACTCCGTCGTCCGCGTCAGCAAGCCGTTCAAGCTCGCCAGCCGCGAGGTCAAGGAGGATGATACCGTCGTCAAGGTGGGGCCGGTGGAGATCGGTAACGGCCGGTTGGTGACCATGGCCGGCCCCTGTTCGGTGGACACGGAAGAGAACATGATAGAGACGGCGCGGGCGGTGAAGGCGGCCGGCGCCCACCTGCTCAGAGGCGGCGCCTTCAAGCCCCGCACCAGCCCCTACGCCTTCCGCGGCCACGGCGAAAAGGGGCTTAAGATTCTCGCCGCCGCGCGCGAAGAGACCGGCCTTCCCATCGTCACTGAGGTGATGGACGCCCGCGACGTGGAGGTCGTCGCCCGCTTCGCGGACATCCTCCAGATAGGCAGCCGCAACATGCAGAACTTCGCCCTCCTGGACGAGGTGGGCAAGGCCCACAAGCCCGTGCTCCTCAAGCGCGGCATGTGGGCCACCATCGAGGAGTGGCTCCTGGCCGCCGAGTACATCCTATCCCACGGCAACCGCGACGTTATCCTCTGCGAGCGCGGCATCCGCACCCACGAGACGGCCACCCGCTTCACCTTCGACGTGAACGCGATCCCCGTGATCAAGCGGCTGAGCCACCTGCCCATCATCGGCGACCCCAGCCACGCCACCGGCAAGTGGTACCTAGTGCCGCCCATCGCCCTCTCGGCGGTGGCCGCCGGCGTCGACGGCCTCATCATCGAGGTGCACCCGAACCCGGACCACGCCCTGTCCGACGGGGCGCAGTCGCTAACCCCGGCCAACTTCGAGAAGCTCATGGTCCAGGTGCGCACCATGGCGGAGGCGATGGGCCGGCCCGTCGCCCCACCGATCGACGAGCTGGAGAAGGCGGTCAAGAAGTCAAGCTAGGGCCGAACCTGAGACAGCGGGGCGTGAAACGCGGACGCGCCTATTCGCTCAGCCACGCCACCGGGCGGAAGCTGCCCTCTTCTACGATGAGGGTGACATCGCCCGTCTGCGCGTCCAGGATATACAGGGAGCTATTGGCCTTCCGGTGGGAGAGTTTGCTCGTCGCGAAGGCTACGTAGCGCCCGTCCGGGCTCCAGACGCCTGCCTCACCCCACAGCCCTGCCCCGTAAACGTTGTCTCCCTCCGCCGTGAGCACCGCCTGCACCTCGCCTGAGTTGGGGTCGACCAGACTGACGCCGCCCGGATGCGCCGCCAGGAGCATGCCGTCGCCGGTCCACAGGAGCTGATCCGCCCGCACGTCCAGCACGGCCGTCGAGCCGTCCGGACGGAGAACGATAACGCTACCCGCCTCGCGGATGGGCTCCGCCAGGTAACGTCCGTCCGCTGACCACGCCGCCTGCCACGATGGGTCCTGCGCTACGCTGATATCCAGCCCGGACTCGATGTCCACCACCCGCAGCTCCGAAGTGTAGACCCCGTTCGCGTCGTTGCCGCTCCTGTAGTAGGCGATCCGGCTGCCGTCAGGCGACCAGAGTACCGGTGGCGGCCCTTTCAGCCGCAGATCGTCCGTCTCCGCCTGCTCCAGGCCCAACGGAATGCCCGCCGAGACGTACAGCCCAGACGCGGGACGGGTGGCGACGTAACCCATATCCGCCATAAACCGCGACTCGCCTGTCTGTACGTCCAGCAGCCACAGTTCGAACCCCTCCTCCCAGTCGCCTGCCAGAAAGGCGACGTAGC
>CAJXNA010000113.1 GCA_913056415.1 uncultured Chloroflexota bacterium
TCCACCGCCAGCGAAGCAGCCGCCGGAGAGTGCCGGAAGCGAAGGATCATAAGGAGCGAAGGTGACATGCAGAAGATCGAAGCGATCATCCGACCCGAGAAGCTGGACGATGTCAAGAACGCCTTAGCCGACGCCGGTATCGCTGGCCTGAACATCGTACACGTCACCGGCCGCGGCGTTCAGAAGGGCGTCGTCCACATGGGCCGCGGCGGTGAGACGTATGAGGTGGACATGCTGCCCAAGGTCAAGATCGAAGTCGTCGTACCGGACGCCAAAGTCGACAAGCTCGTCGACACCATCTGCGATGCGGCCCACACCGGCCGCATCGGGGACGGCAAGATCTTCGTCATACCCATCACCGACGCCATTCGCGTCCGCACCCGCGAAAAGGGAGACGCAGCCCTCTGAAATCAGAGCGTAACGCACCCGTAACAACAACCAGCGGCGCCTGCCCCCGCCAACACCTATAATCCTAATCAGCCCATCGAAGGAGGACCTAAGACTTGACCCCTGAGGACGCCCAACAGGTCACCGACCTGATCAAGAAGAACAACATCCAGATCATAGACCTGAAGTTCAATGACCTGCCTGGTCTCTGGCAGCACTTCTCCATCCCGCCCGCTGACCTCACGGAGATAGATGACTTTACCACCAGCATCTGGGTAGATGGCATCGGCTTCGACGGCTCAAGCATCCGCGGCTTCCAGAAGATCCAGGAATCGGACATGATCCTCATTCCGGACCCCACCACCGCCCGCGTAGATCCCGCCTGCTCCATACCCACCCTCTCCATCACCTGCGACATCTTTGACCCCCTCACCAGGGAGCCCTACAGCCGCGACCCCCGCTACATCGCCAAGAAGGCGGAGGAGCACCTGCGCTCCACCGGCATCGCCGACACCTCCTACTGGGGACCCGAGCTGGAGTTCTTCATCTTCGACGACATCCGCTTCGACCAGACGGAGAACTGCGCCTACTACTACGTTGACTCCGTCGAGGGAGAATGGAACAGCGGCCGCGAGGAGAACCCCAACCTGGGCTACAAGCCCCGCTTCAAGGAGGGCTACTTCCCCGTACCACCGCATGACTCCCTCCAGGACATCCGCAGCGAGATGATCCTGGAGATGATGAAAGTCGGCATCGCCATCGAGGTCCACCACCACGAGGTCGCCACCGCCGGCCAGGGCGAGATCGACATGAAGTACGATACCCTGCTGAGCATGGCCGACAAGGTCATGTGGTACAAGTACATCATTAAAAACGTCGCCCGCAAGCACAACATGGTCGCCACCTTCATGCCCAAGCCCCTGTTCGGAGACAACGGCTCCGGCATGCACGTCCACTCGTCCTTGTGGAAGAACGGCACCAACATCTTCTACGACGCCAAGGACGATTATGCCCTCATCAGTGACACCGCCCGCTTCTACATCGGCGGCCTGCTCAAGCACGCCGATGCCCTCATGGCCTTCTGCGCCCCCACCACCAACTCCTACAAGCGCCTCGTCCCCGGCTACGAGGCCCCCGTCAACCTCGTCTACTCCGCCCGCAACCGCTCCGCCGCCTGTCGCATCCCCGTCTACACCACCAACCCCAAATCCAAGCGCATCGAGTTCCGCCCACCCGACCCCTCCGCCAACGCCTACCTCGCCTTCCCGGCCATACTCCTGGCCGGCCTCGACGGCATCGAGAACAAGATCGACCCCGGCCCACCCCTCGACAAGAACACCTACGACCTCACACCCGAAGAACAGGCCTCTCTCAAGACCGTCCCCGACTCCCTCGAAAAAGCGATAGAGGCCCTAGAACGGGATCACGACTTCCTCACCAGGAGCGGCGTCTTCACCAGCGACGTCATCGAAGTCTGGATCGACTACAAGCGCGAGGCCGAGATAGACCCCGTGCGCCTCCGGCCGCACCCCTGGGAGTTCTACCTCTACTTCGACGTCTAGCCGCCGCCTCAACCAGTCACACGGGAGCCCGGCGGCCCACCCCCGCCGGGCCTCGTCTTAAGCGGGGAGTAACGGCCCTGCAACCCGCCTGTCATCTCCCTCGCCTATAATAGGCGCAAGGGCCACAAGGAGAGGCGCCCATGACACCGCCCACGGACAACGGACGCGAAAGCAAGGACTACGTGCTCCAGACCGCCAAGGAGCACGACGTCAAGTTCATCCGCCTCTGGTTTACGGACATCCTCGGCTCCCTGAAGAGCGTCGCCATCACCGTCGAGGAGCTGCCGGAGGCGTTGGATGAAGGCATCGGCTTCGACGGCTCCTCCATCGAGGGGTTCGCCCGCATCGACGAGTCGGACATGATCGCCATGCCGGACCCCACCACCTTCGCCCTCCTCCCCTGGCGACCCCAGGAACGCGCTGTCGCCCGCATGTATTGCGACATCCTTCACCCCGACGGCACCCCCTTCGAGGGCGACCCCCGCTACGTCTTGCGCCGCAACCTCAAGCGCGCCGCTGACCTCGGCTTCACCTTCTACGTTGGACCCGAGCTCGAATACTTCTACTTCGCCCGCTCCGACGGCACAGAGCTCCTTGACCAGGGCGGCTACTTCGACCTCACACCCCTGGACGCCGCCACCGACCTCCGCCGCGAGACCGTCCTCACCCTGGAACAGCTCGGCATCATGGTCGAGGCCTCCCACCACGAGGTCGCCCCCTCCCAGCACGAGATCGACCTCCGCTACACCGACGCCCTCACCATGGCCGACAACACCATGACCTACCGCCTGGCCGTAAAAGAGGTGGCGATGAAGAACGGCGTCTACGCCACTTTCATGCCCAAACCCCTCGCCGACCAGAATGGCTCCGGCATGCACGTCCACCAGTCCCTGTTCAAAGGCGAACGCAACGCCTTCTTCGACAAGGCCGACCCCTACCACCTCTCCGCCCTCGCCAAAAGCTACATCGCCGGCCTCCTCCGCCACGCCTGCGAGATCACCCTCGTCGCCAACCAGTGGGTCAACTCCTACAAACGTCTCGTGCCCGGCTTCGAGGCCCCCGTCTACCTCTCCTGGGCCCGCCGCAACCGCTCCGACCTCATCCGCATCCCGGAGTACAAGCCCGGCAAGGAGAACGCCACCCGCATCGAGTACCGCGCCGCCGACCCCGCCTGCAACCCCTACCTCGTCTTCTCCGCCATGCTCGCCGCCGGCCTCGAAGGCATCGCCAAGGAGTACCCCTGCCCGGAGCCGATCGAGGGCAACGTGTTCGAGATGAGCGAGGAGGAGCAGCGTCAGCGCGGAATCGCCCACCTCCCCGGCAGCCTCTGGGAGGCGATAGAGCTCGCTGAAAGCAGCGACCTCCTCCGCCGCTGCCTGGGCGACCACCTGTTCGATAGCCTGCTCACCAACAAGAAGATCGAATGGTCAGACTACCGCCGCCAGGTCACCGACTACGAGCTCAAGCGCTACCTGCCGATGCTGTAGGGGCGACCTTTAGGTCATCAGTCTGGAATGCTCTCGCCCATACTCATCCCGCGCGCTCAAGCGCTACCTCCCCTTGCTGTAGGGGCTATGCCATCACAGGGCGCGGGACGAACACCGCCCCCGCGTTCCCCGCCCCGGCATGGGCGCCGATGCTTGGCCCGACTATGTAGTCCACGATCTCGCCGATCTCTGGCATCGCCGCAACGCGGCTGCGAAGAGCGCCCGCGATCTCCGGCGCGTCGCCGTGGCCGATGCCGATGCGCAGCTTGCGACCAGGGGCAGCGCGAACGGCGGATTCGATCTGCGCTGCCATCGCTGCCACCGCTTCGTCGAGAGTCTTCGCCCTGCCGACCACCTTCACACCCTCCCCCGTGAGCGCCAGCACCGGCACGTCGGCCGCAGTGGCTCCATCCTCCGACACGAGGCGGCCACCGCGCCTCAGCAGGTCCAGCGCCCTTACCACAAACGTGTTGCCCATGGCTGCGGAAGCGGCGCGGGCGTACTCGGCAGCAAGTTCAACGCTGGCGCCTGATGCCAGCGCCTCGATCGCTTCCCAGGCGCAGAGGCCTTCGGCGAAAGACGCCTGGCCGGTGTCCACGATGGTGACGGGGATCGGCGACGACTCCGCCGCTACCTCCGCCGACTGCACTGTGCCGGAAACGCCGGAACCGATGTGGATGGAGAGCACACGCTCCGCGCCCTCCTCGGCCGCGCGCTCGTAGCAGGCGAGCAGGCGCCCCGGCGACGGCTGTGACGTCGTGACCGACTCGGTCGAGTCGAGTCGCCCGTAGAACTCGCTGGCGGTGATG
Organism: uncultured Chloroflexota bacterium; assembly: GCA_913056415.1. Lineage (GTDB taxonomy): Bacteria > Chloroflexota > Dehalococcoidia > SM23-28-2 > RBG-16-64-32 > JADFNQ01. The sequence goes on from CAJXNA010000113.1 coordinate 4,246, forward strand.
TCTACACCTTCAAGGTACTCGTGGCCGTCAAGCTCTACGCTGAGGGGCGCCACCAGCACGCCGTGACGCTCGATCAACGACTGCGGCAGGTAAGACGCCGAGTCGACGACGACCGCTGTCGTGCCGATCATTGCACTGTCCCGGTGTAGGACGCCGCCGTCCGCGCGCCCGCGCCGATCGCCTGCTCCGCCTCCTCCAGTGTAAGGACGGTATAGCCGGCCTTGGCGGCGACGCAGAGCTTGCCCTTGGAGCTGCGGAGCTCGGCGCGCGCTACCAGTGAGCGACCCTCGAATGACTCCACCCACGCCTGTACCTCATAGGCCCTGCCCACCAGCACGGGGCGAAAGAACTCCACCTCCGCCTTGCGGGTGAGCCCGAAGCGGTCTTTGATCGCGATGATCGCCCACGCCATCGCATCATCGAGGATGGCCATGCTGACGCCGCCGTGGGCGTAGTTGGGCGCGCCCGAGTGGTCAGCGCTGGGGATGAACTCGGCGACAACGCGGCCGATCTCATCGTCCAGGAAGAAGCGCTGGCGGAGGCCGCCTTCGTTCTCCTGATCACAGACGAAGCAGCGGGTATCGAAAGCGAAGCTGTTTGTTAGCGGCTTACGCGACAAACGTCGGCTCCTTTTCGCTGAGCTGCTCGCTGAGCTCAGGCCTTCTGACGGTCGGCCAGGTCAGAAGTCGGAACGCTATGATGCCGCTCGTGGCCAGGGCGTAAAGCGGCAACCCGACCGTTGGTCTCGGGCCCCAGAGGTTGCCTTTGCGCCGGAGCCACCAGTACGTGGCGGCGGCGCTGAAGATGCCCGACGCCACCAACGTCCCAGTGCGCGCCGCTGGCTGGGCGTCGGGTCCTGCGGCCAGGGAGGCACGGCCTTTCGACAGGAAGAAGGCGGCTACAGCGACCGCCAGGTCCATGGGCGCATAAGCCGGGAAGCAAACGAGAGCGGCGCCGAAGCTGGTGGCCACACCCCTGCCGCCCCGGAACCTGCTCCAGGCTGGGTAGCAATGCCCGGCCACCGCCGTGGTGCCGGCGAGATACGCCCCATTGTCGCCGCCCGTCGCCCGCCCTAGCAGGCAGGCCGCGATCCCCTTGATCATGTCGCCGGCGAGGACGATCAGCCCCCAGTTGCGACCGAGGAGCTTCCCGGCGTTCACCGCGCCCGGGTTCCCCGAGCCCGCCGCTCGCAGGTCGACGCCGGCGCCACCGCTGCGCCTCGTCACATACTTCGAGACGAGGTCCGCCGTGGGGAAGCTGCCGATCAAGTAACCCAGAACGCCGGCGGCTAAGAGGCCGCGCCTTGAACTCCTCTTTGACACTTCGCCCTCTCTGCTCATAGATCCGTCCGCTGTTGGCCGTCCTCCCTCCTTCACTACGCTCACACATTACTACGTTTCGATGCCCGCTAGAGACTCACAAAGTGGTCGGTACAGAAGCCGCAGACGTCGCCGGGCGCTTATGCTGACCTGTTTCCCAATCAGAAGGTCGCACTTGGCGGAGCCCAGATCCCGCTCTTCGATGGGTGGAAGCTTTTCCCCCGTTTCGAGCGTATCATCTAATGGTATGACCCAACGCAGCGCTATTAGCCGATGGTTGGTCCGCTTCCATGCCGGCGACAGCCGGCTGAAGCGGGCCACGCTCAGGCTATCCTACTACGCGTTCATCGTCCTGCCCTATCCGCTCCGGCGGGTGGCCGCGGCGGCGTTCATCATCGTGACCCTGGCCATGAAGAGACTCACCGGCGTGGAAAAGCGGAACGAGCTGACACCCCAGGACGAAGTGGGCACCCTATCCTTCTGGGGAGTGCCCACAGTCGACGTCCATTCCTTTACCCTGACCATCGACGGCGCCGTTGGCCGCCCGCTTGTCCTCCGCTACGACCAGCTGCTGGAGCTACCGGCGGTGGAGCGAGAGGTGCGCATGGACTGCGTGGGCGGGTTCCGAAACAACACCGTCATGAAGGGCGTGCCGCTCAGCCACATCTTCGACCTGACCCAGGTGCACGACACCGCCCGTCGCGCCCTCTTCCACTGCGCTGACGGCTACCGCGAGAGCGTCCCCCTGGTTGAGCTGCTGCAGCACGAGGCGTTCCTGGTCTACTCCGTGAACGGCGAGCACGTGAACAAGCTGGGCTATCCGCTGCGGCTGGCCATCCCTGGCAAATACGGCTACAAGTGGGCCAAATGGGTCGAGCGGATCGAACTCGTCGACAACGAGCGCAAGGGATACTGGGAGAGCCGGGGGCTGCCTGACCGCGCTAATGTTGGCGATCTCTGGTAACGGTGCCTAGGGCGCCGGATCTCGCGTAACGGCAGGTGACCCTCATAGGGCCAAGCGTTCTTTGGAGCAGTTGCGAAGTCTACAGGAGGGGACTAAGGCGTGGCAGATAGCGGGCCTCAGCAAGGCGTAAGAGCCTTTCACAACGACGTTGCAAACGCAATGGAGATCGCTAATGTGCGCCTTGTAGAGGAAAAACGGGGGGAGAGCCAGCCGAGCGAAATTAGCGATATTATCGATAATGACCGGTTATTTGGATGGTGGGAGGTTTTCCTTTG
>CAJXNA010000114.1 GCA_913056415.1 uncultured Chloroflexota bacterium
CGCAGGGCCTAGGTGGCTTTCTTGTCGGCGGGGAGAACCCGTGCCCGCAGCTTGTGAAACAGGTCGCCATAGTAGCGGCGGTCGCTGGGGCGGACGATGAGCGCCTCCCACACGCTGCCGCCGGAGACCTGGCGGTACCAGTAGAGGGTGGCGGCCAGGGAGACGACGTAGGCGATGGAGGAGGCGATGGCGGCGCCCTCTACCTCGAGGGTGGGGATGAGGATCAGGTCCAGGGCCAGCGTCACCCCCAGAGCGATAAAAGTGGCGTAGGTGTTGTAGATTACGCGGCCCTGGCTGAACAGGTAGCTGCCGAGGACGCGGCCGGCGCTGGCGGCGATGACGCCGGGCATCAAGAACAACAACGGCGTCTGTGCCGGGGTGAAATCGCCTCCGAAGAGGACGCGTATGAGGATTGGGGAGACGGCCATGAGCGCGGCGGCGGCGGCAATGCTGACGAGGAGGATGTTGCGGGATATCAGGGGTGTCATCTCCCGGGCCCGTTCGCTGTCCATCTGGGTGAGGCGGGGCAGGAGGACCATCGCTACGGCTGAGGAGATCCACCAGACGCTCTCGCCCAGGCCGACGGCGACGGTGTAGTGGCCGACGGCGGCGCGGGAGATGAAGGCGGCCACCAGAAACTGGTCCAGGCGGTAGTTGAAGAGCTGGGCCAGGTTGGCGATCTGTCCTTGGGCGCCGTAGCGGACCTGGTCTTTGAGGGCGCCCCAGTTGGGCCGGAGGACGCCGCCGATGTCCACGTTGCGGACGCCGATGACGGCCAGGGCCAGGAGATCGGCGAGGAGGAAGGAGCCGGCCCAGGCGGCCAGGGCGCCGAACACGTCCAAGGCGTCGAATGCGTAGAGGCCGGCAACCATGAGGAGGCCGGAGAGCCCCTGGGCGGTGGCCACGGCGGTGAGGGCCAGGAAGCGGCTGGAGCCGTGGAGGAAGGAGGTGAGCAGCACGTAGCCGACGACGCTCGGGAGGGCGGCGGCGTAGAGCCAGAAGGTTCGGCCGGAGACCAGGAACTGCGGCTCGGTGATGAGGCCGTAGGCGGCGATCAGCATCCAGGTCAGCACGGAGGTGACGGCCAGTACGGACAGGCTGTTGGCCAGGAGCACGCGGTAAGAGTGGGTCCCCTTGTTCAGGAAGAAGATGTTGCCCAGGCCGATCCCCAGGTTGACGATGCCGCCGGCAACGATGACGGCGAGGAAGAAGAGTGCGTAGGTGCCCAGACCCTCATCGCCCAGGCCGCGAGCCAGGACGATGCGGAGGCCGAAGGCGAGGCCGTAGGTGGCGATCTGGGAGAGGAAGACGAGGTTGACGTTGAAGAAGAAGCTGCCTCGACTGCCGCCCTGCTCCTGCATCGTCACTGGCCTGCCTGTCGCCTAGTGTAGGCCGTGGCCTCTACGGGCAGCAACGGTCGCTGTTCTCGACATTCGGCGCTTGACCTTGATAACATTCATCTGCGATCGGCGGGGTGTAGCTCAGTCAGGCTAGAGCGCACGGTTCGGGGCCGTGAGGCCGGCGGTTCGAATCCGCCCACCCCGACCATTCCAGTTAAGTCCGCCGTTGTCCTTCGCCCACGAATCCATCTAGTGGGCCTTCTTCGCGCGTATCACTATGAGAGACAACGCGCATGCCCCCAGCGAGTTTCTATGACCACTTGGCAGCCGCTGGTAGACTTCACGGTTCGCGAGGAGGAATAGAGATGCGGCAAGTAGTAACGAAGTGCGAAATCTTCCGTCTTACTGGGTTAGCGGAGACGCAACCTCATGACCAACGTTTCGTTATAACCCTAGTGTAACCAAAACCCCCTTGCAGGCCTTGACGGAACGGGTTTACAATGCGGGGACTAAATCGAATTGGAGGAAGCGGAGGATGGTTCATCAGGCAGAGGACAGAGCGAAAGTAAGAAGGCAGCGGGGGCAAGCCGCTATCCAATTGGCGCTTCAGGGGCGCTGGGAGGACGCTGCTAACCTGAACAAGTCTATCATCGACGCGTTCCCCACGGACGTGGATTCGTATAATCGGCTGGGCAGGGCGATGACCGAGCTCGGTCGCTACGGTAAGGCGAGGGAAGCGTACCAGAAGGCGCTGGAGATCGACCCGCTCAACTCTATCGCCAGCAAGAACCTGTCGCGCCTCGCTACTCTGGGCAAAAAGTCTGGGCGGCGGCAGGCTACGCAGAAGCTCTCGCCCCAGATGTTCATCGAGGAGATGGGCAAGACGGGCGTGACTACGCTGCTGAGGTCGAATATGGGGGTCGCCGCCCGAATGAGCGCCGGCGATCAAGTCAGTCTGGAGCGTGATAACGGTTCGCTCGTTGTCAAGACCACTGACGATGAGTTCATCGGCGAGGTCGAGCCTCGCCTGGGCCAGCGTCTGAGTAAGCTCATGGAGGCCGGCAACCAGTACGTAGTGGCCATCGGCGGCATCAGCGAAAGCGACGTCAAGGTGTTCATCCGTGAGACGTTCCAGCACCCGAGCCAGGAGGGTAAGCGCTCCTTCCCGCCCATGGCTACGCAGCCGTTCCGGCCCTATCTCAAGGATCGGCTCATCCGGAGGGACACACAGGGCGAGTCATATTACGAGTCTGATGAGGGCGAAGAGTTGGACGGCAATCGGGAGGAGGACGAGGCGGAGGTGAGAGTTCACAAGTTCGGCGGCACGCCTTCGGTAGACGAAGAGGAGGGTGAGGAAGAGTAGGCTCACACTCAGGCGGTCAGCAGGCCGGGCTTTGAGGCCCGGCCTTTCTTGTTGCCGCCGACACCTTTGCCCCCGTCGGTTCGCTTTGATAACATACCTGGGGCCCCGATGAATTGCCACCCGTATCCTCATGTCCGACATCATCCATGCACACGAGCTTGTCAAGCGCTACGGCACGTTCACGGCCGTGGACGGCGTCTCATTCTCCGTGCGGGCGGGGGAATGTTTCGGCTTTCTGGGGGCTAACGGGGCCGGTAAGACCACCACGATCCGGATGATCACCTGCGTTTCGCCCGTCACCTCGGGTGAGCTCACAGTGGATGGTCTGGATGTCCGGCGCGACCCCCGCAGGATCAAGGCCGCCCTGGGCGTGGTGCCTCAGGAGAACAACCTTGACCCTGACCTCTCCGTGCGGCAGAACCTGCGAGTGTACGGGCGCTACTTTGACCTGGAGCCGCGGCTGGTGGAAGAGCGGATCGATGAATCGCTGGCTCTGTTTCAGCTCACTGAGAAGCAGAACGACCGCATCGATTCCCTCTCCAGCGGTCTCAAGCGGCGCCTCACCATCGCCCGCAGCCTGATCAACGCCCCCAGGATCATGGTGCTGGACGAGCCGACCACTGGTCTGGACCCGCAGGCGCGGCACTTGGTTTGGCAGAAGCTGCGCTACCTCCGCTCCCAGGGCGTGACGATGCTCCTGACGACCCACTACATGGACGAGGCCGCCCACCTGTGCGACCGCATCGTGATCATCCATCAGGGGAAGATCATCGTCGGAGGGTCGCCAGGCGGGTTAGTCGAGAGGTTCGGCGGCCGTGAGGTGGTTGAGATACACATGGGTGACGCGGAGCGCGGTGCCCTGATGGAGCGGCTGGCCGCCGCGGAGGGGCTGATGGTGGAGGAGGTGGAGGACATCGTCTACGTCTACGTTCTCGAGGGTGACGGCATCGACCCGTCGGCGCTGAAGCTGGAAGGGAGCAAGGTGGTGTACCGGCAGGCCAACCTGGAGGACGTGTTTCTCCGCCTCACCGGTAGGGGGCTGACAGAGTGATAGACATCGCCCTCCGCTGTCTCACTATCCGCCGGCCGGACGTCTCCCTTCGCGCCCTCAGGGTCTGGCAGCGCAACCGTGACGTGTACCTCCGCCTCTGGAAGTCGGAGGTCATCTGGCCCGTCGTAGACCCCCTGATCACTCTGCTGGCGTTAGGCATTGGCCTGGGCGGCCTGGTGGAGCTGGGGGACAACCGCGAATACGTTGACTTCATCGCGCCCGGCCTGCTGGCCATCTGGCCCATGTGGGCCGCCGCCGGCGAGTGCGGCTGGGGCTCCTTCTTCCGGATGGAGAACCATAGGACGTTCGAGGCGATAGTAGCCACCCCAGTAAGCATCGAGGACGTGATCACGGGCGAGATCCTGTGGGGCGCCACGCGGGCTCTCATCTCCGCCACGTACATCCTGGTTATCATCGCCGCCTTCGGCACGGTGGACTCCCCCCTGGCGGTCCTCATCCTACCCCTTGCTGTTCTGCCTGGAATCATGTTCGCCTCCATCGCCCTCTGCTACACATCCATCGCCCGGTCCATCAGCTCCCTCAACTACTTCTTCGCCGTTTTCATCACCCCGCAGTTCTGGCTGGGCGGTGTTTTCTTCCCGCTGGACCGTCTGCCGGAATGGGCCCAACGGGCCGCCTGGTTTATCCCCGTCACCCACGTCGTCAATATCTACCGGGGGCTGACCTCCGGCGACGTGGAGTGGAGTCATCTAGGAGACATAGCTTGGATGCTTGTAGTAACGGCGATCTTCTACACCATAGCCGTGCTCTCCATGCGGCGGCGGCTTGTGCAGTGAGATGATCCCAAGCATCGTCGTGCCGCACTGGCGGGCGCCCACGTTCGAGCGGACGCAATACTACTACGGTTCGCTGCGACGGGCAGGCGGCGAGCCGCTGGTGGTGGACGGGCCGGAGCTGCCCGCAGACGCGGCCGGCCTGCTGCTGACCGGCGGCGTGGACGTGGACGCGCACCTGTACGAGGAGCGCCGACGTCCGGGGACAGACAAGCCGAACAGGCGGCGCGACGCACACGAGCTGGGCCTCCTCCGCCAGGCCCTGGAGCGGGATCTGCCCGTACTGGCGGTGTGTCGAGGCCATCAGCTCCTGAACGTGGCGATGGGCGGCTCTCTGGTCCAGTACATAGAGGGCGACGGCCACCGTGACGACGAGGGACGCTCCCGCTGGCACGAGGTTTCGCTTACTGCGGGCGGCGGGCGGCTGGGGGATGTGTACCGGGGTGGCAGGGAGCTAAGGGTGAACTCCCGGCATCATCAGGGGGTGACGCCGGAGCGGCTGGCGCCGTCGCTGGTGCCGCTGGCGTATTCGCCGGACGGGCTGGTGGAGGCGGTAGAGAGCCGGGAGCACAGGTGGGTCCTGGGCGTTCAGTGGCACCCGGAGCGGCCGGAGATGCACCCGGCCGCGGCTCCTCTTTTCGCGGCGTTTGTGGCCGCCTGCCGAAGGTAACGCCGGCGCCTCGATAACGCTTTGCCCGCGATACCCGCCGGTGGTATGCTTGAACCACCGCATACACGCTAGATCGGGGCGGCTCTCATGCAGAAGCAGCATATCCACTTCGCTCGCGCCTCTGACGGTGTCACTATCGCCTACAGCACGATGGGGGAGGGACCTCCGCTCCTCGTCGCTCCGGGATGGGTTTCCCACCTGGAGCTGGAGATGGACAACCCCGCTAACGTCGAGTTCTATGATGGACTCTCCAAGGGCGGTCAACGCCGGCTGATCCGCTTCGACGTGCGCGGCAGCGGCCTCTCCGACCGTCGGGTGGAGGATATATCGATCGAGGCCCGCGCCCGCGATCTTGAGGCGGTCATCGATCACCTGGGCCTGGACGGCGTCGCCATCTTCGCCTCGTCGCATAGCGGTCCGCCGGCGATTATCTACGCCGCTACACATCCGGAAAAGGTTAGCCATCTCGTTCTCTACGCCACCTTAGCCCACCACGGTGAGACCGGCCGCGAGGCTCTAGGCAAGGCGATCGTCGACCTCATCCGCGCCGAGTGGGGTGTGGGCTCCAGAGCGGTAGCGGAGTTCGTCTATCCCGATGCCGACAAGGAGATCGCAGACGCTAACACCAGATACATGAGAAACTCCGCTTCCGGGGAGGTCGCGGCAGCCTTGCTGGAGGAGGCGTTGTTTCATGCTGACGTCAGGGAGTACCTCCCCAAGCTGACGATGCCGACGCTGGTGCTGCACCGCCGCGACGACAAAGCGTTCCCGTTCGATTGCGGCCGGGAGCTGGCCGCCCTCCTGCCTCACGCTCACTTCATGCCTTTGCCCGGCAACATCCACCTCCCGTTCTACGGTGAGACCGAGCCAATCCTCGACGCTGTCAACGAGTTCCTGGCCACTAAGGACGGGCACGTACATGCAGGTGGGGATGACAGCGAGCACGCTCGCCCCCTAAGGGTCGCCTTCGGTCTGCACATCATCCTGTTCACGGATATGGAAGGCTCCACCAGCCTCACCCAGCGTCTGGGCGATGCCAAAGCCCAGGAGGTGCTGCGGACCCACAACCGGATCGTGCGTGAGGCGCTTCAAGCTCACGACGGCTCCGAGATTAAGCACACCGGCGACGGGATCATGGCCTCGTTCCAGTCCGCCTCCGGCGCTATTGACTGTGCGGTTGACATTCAGACGGCGCTGGATTCGCGGAACGAGGCTAACCCCGACACGCCGTTACGGGTACGCATCGGTCTCAACGCGGGGGAGCCGGTGGCCGAGGGTGAGGACCTGTTCGGCACCGCCGTGCAGCTCGCCTCCCGCATCGCCGCCAGCGCGGAGCCGGGCCAGATCCTGGTCTCCGACGTTGTGCGCCAGCTTGCCGCGGGCAAGGAGTTCCTGTTCTCGGACGAAGGGGACGTTGTCCTGCGGGGGTTCGAGGACCCGGTGCGGCTGTACGGGGTGCGCTCCTAGCGCATGGGGGTAGACGGTGGTATTCAGGCCTTCGCTGGCTCAAG
>CAJXNA010000115.1 GCA_913056415.1 uncultured Chloroflexota bacterium
TAACCGCCCTCGCCTCATAGGTGCAGCCAAACTTATGGTTGCCAGGACGGCCCGCTGACGAAAAAACGGGGCACGTAGGGCAACGGCGCATAGTTATAGCATGATAGAATGGCTATCGCATGGCTGTCGTAGAAACGAGGGGGCTTAAGAAGCAGTTCGGCGAGGTCAAGGCGGTAGATGGTGTAGACCTTTCCAGCAAGGAAGGGGAATTCCTAGTCCTCCTGGGCCCCTCCGGTTGTGGGAAAACAACGCTCCTGCGCCTGATCGCCGGCCTGGAGCAGCCGACGGCGGGGGAGGTGCTTATCGGCGGCCAGCTGGTGAACGGCTTGCCCCCGCGGGCCAGGAAGATCGCCATGGTCTTCCAGAGCTACGCCCTCTATCCCCATATGACGGTTTTCAATAACATCGCCTTCTCCTTGAAGGCCCAAGGGGTAGACAAGGCGGCCCGGAAAGAGAAGGTAGAATGGGCCACCTCCATGCTGGGCATCGACAAGCTGCTACACCGCCGGCCCCGCCAACTCTCGGGGGGCGAAAGGCAGCGGGTGGCCCTGGCCAGGTGCCTGGTACGGGAGCCGACCGTATTCCTGCTGGACGAGCCTCTCTCCAACCTGGATGCCCAGCTGAGGGCTTCGGCCCGAGACGAGCTGCAACAGTTGCAGCAGCGTATCGGAATCACCACTATCTACGTGACCCACGACCAGGTTGAAGCTATGGGCATGGGGGACCGCATCGCCGTGATGTACCAGGGGCAGATCAGACAGCTGGGCACGCCCCGGGAGATATACGATGAGCCGGGAGACACCTTCGTGGCCACCTTCCTGGGCTCCCCTCCAATGAACCTTGTAGAGAGGGATACCCACCTGGTTGGCTTCCGCCCTGAGCATTTTCTGCCCAAGGGTGTCCCCGAGGTTCAGGACAACCTGGTGACCTTCTCCTTCCCGGTGACGCGGGTGGAATACCTGGGGGCGGATCGGCTCGTGTACGGAGTGGTGGCCGGCACCTCGGGGGACACCAAGACGATGGCCAGGCTGCCATCGACGGTGACGGTTCCCATTGAGCCTGGGGGTGACTACGAGTTCGTCGTCCCGGCCAAGGAGCTGAAGTTTTTCGATAGGGACACGGGCTTGCGGACAGGGCCTAAACCCTTGTGAAGAGGGGCCGATAAGGTGAGCGTCCTAGGGCTGCGAGGCGGCGTACGGGTTCAGCTTCGCTACCTCCTGGACCGGGAGGGGTTGCTGGGCCCTCTCATGTTGCTTCCGGCCATCATCTACATCCTGGCCCTGGTGGGCTTCCCCCTCGTCCTCGCCATCGCCTATAGCCTTAGCGACGTCACCGCCGGAGACACGAGCCTCGACAATTTTGTGGGGCTAGATAATTTCAGGGGCATCATTAAGAGGCCCGAATTTCGACGGGCGCTGCAGAACACCATCCTGTTCGTAGTAGTCTCGCAAGTGCTCATCATCGTGCTGGCGACTACCCTGGCTCAGATCCTATCCCAGGATTTTCGGGGCAAGGCGGTGGTGCGGTTCCTGATCATACTGCCCTGGGCAGCCCCCATCGCCTTGGGGACCATCGCCTGGCTGTGGCTGCTCGACTCAGAATTCAGCCCCATTGACTTGATCCTCCGAGAGCTGCACCTCCTCGGCCCCGCTGGCCTTCTCGGACGCGATGCCATACTGGGAACCGATACCAATCTTGTTTGGCTGGGGCGGGAGCGGCTCACCATGGCGTCGGTCATCATGGTGCACGTTTGGCGGTTGCTGCCCCTGTCGACGGTGATCCTCCTGGCAGCGCTAACCACCATCCCCAGGGATGTTCTCGACCAGGCCGAGGTGGATGGAGCCGGCTTCTGGCGAACCCTCTTCCAGATCAAGATTCCATTGATCCTTCCCATCATGGGCATCGCGATCCTGTTTGGCATGATTCTTACGGCTGGCGATATGGCGGTGGTCTTCAACCTGACCCGCGGCGGCCCGGTATATTACACCCAGGTGCTGCCCACCTGGTCCTTCTTTATAGGGATTGAGGGCGGCTCACTCGCCCAGGGGGCGGCCGTTGCCCTCTTCCTCCTCCCTTTGCTGCTGGTAGTGACGATTCTGGTTCTCAGACTTGCCCGACGGTCTGAGGTGACCTAAGAATGGCGAGCTTAAAGCGCCGGGCGAAGCGAATCGCCCTTTATGGGGCGGTGGCCGCCTTCTGCTTCTTCGCCGCTTCCCCCTTCTTGTTCATGCTCATCACGATGTTCAGGCAAGACAGAGACCTCTATCGCGTGGGCAAAAACTCCCTCTTTTTCAAGCTTCCGCCCACCCTGGACAACCTGAGGTTGCTTTTCTTTGACACGAACTACACCACATACCTTCAGAACTCCTTTTTCATTGGGGTGCTTGTGGTGGTTATCACGCTCATCATCGCCATCCCGGCGGCCTATAGCCTGGCCCGACTGACGGGGCGTTGGGGGGAACAGGCGGGCATCCTCGTATTCCTCGTCTATTTGGTCCCGCCCACCCTCCTGTTTATCCCCCTCTTCCAGGTGGTGGTCAAACTCGGTCTGAATAACACTCTGTGGTCCCTGGTCCTGGTCTATCCCACCATCACCATCCCCTTCTGCACCTGGCTGCTGATGGGCTTCTTCAAATCAATCCCCCGGGATCTGGAGGAGCAGGCCATGGTTGACGGATACAGCCGTATTATGGCCTTTTTGAGGGTGGTGATGCCCCTATCGCTTTCAGGCGTCATCGCCGTGGTGGTCTTCACCTTCGCCCTGACGCTGCATGAGTTCATCTATGCCCTCACCTTCGTCTCCGCCTCGGACCAGCGGACGATCAGTGTGGGGGTGCCGACGGAGCTTATCCGTGGGGATGTCTTCTTCTGGCAGTCGCTTCTGGCGGCCGCCGTGATCGTGGCCATTCCAGTTGCCATCGTGTATAGTTTCTTCCTCGACAGGCTAGTGGCGGGATTTACCGGGGGGGCTGTCAAGGGATAAGGTGGGAAAGCGGATGGCCGGAGTAAGCAAGCAGTGAGTGCGACCCGGGTTCCGAACTTCATTGGAGGTCGGCTGGAAGAATCGCGCTCGGAACAGTTCGAGGAGATCCCCAACCCGGCCACCGGCGAGACGATAGCCGTGATGCCCTACTCTACTTCGGAAGAGATCAATAGGGCGGTAGCGGCGGCCAACGAGGCCTTCCCCGCGTGGAGCGAAACCCCAGTGCCGGAACGGGCGCAGGTGATGTTCCGGTTCAAGCAACTACTCGACGAGCTGCGGGCAAGGGTAGAGAACTCAACGCCAGAGCTGATACCGTCTTCGATACTGGACCGCACGGTCAACCACCTCCAGAACGCTGAGACTGAACTGGATGCGTTCTTCGAGAATGCCGATCAGGGTCACCTCCAGAATGCGGACGTGCACATTGACAACGTGGCCGTCGAGCTGCGGGTGTTTCCGCCTCTGCCGCCCAGCAAGGAGTCTGCTGCGGTGGTGAAGGCCGCAAAGGGCTACGCGGAGCAGATTGGCTCGCTGGAACGGGCCGCCCGCGAGAACCTGCGCAGCCTTGCGTCCGACATCGAAGGCCTGGCTACGGAAGTGGTGAATGCGAAACAGGAGTTGGAGTCCCTAGCGAAGGATGAAGAAGGACAACGGCAACAGGCCAAGTCTGACCTAGAGGTTAAGGTATCGGAGTCGCGCGGGGAAATAGATGCCAAGGTGTCGGAGGCGCGTGGGGAAATAGATGCGCAGAAGGTCCGGTTGGACCAAGCTATCACGCAACAGCAAGAGTCCTTCCTTGCGAATCAACAGTCCCGTCTGGAGGAGTTCAACAATTCCCAAAAGAGCCGCGAGGCCACCTTCGGCGAGAAAGCCGAGGCCGCGCTTACGGACGCGAAGTCTCGCTTCGATGGCCTCGAAACCAGGGCACAGGCTCTAGTTGAATCCCTCGAAGGACAGGAGAATCGGGCCAGGCAGATAGTGGGGCTTACTGCCGCGACAGAAGTGGCAGGAGCCTACATCAAGGATGCAGAGGTCCAAAAGCGCAACGCGGACCAGTGGCGGTTGGCGGCATTGGTGATATTCCTCGTGGTGATCGCGGCGACTCCCTTTGCGGTTCTCAGAGACCCGCCTGACACGGATGCTTCAGCGTCTGAGACGATCACATACGTGCTGTCCAGAATCCCCCTGCTACTCGGAGGTGGTGTTGGGGGCTACCTCATCAAGGAGTCTGGGAGCCACAGACGGCGTGAACGAGACTCGCGACGGATGGCAAATGAGCTAACTACGTTCCGTCCGTTTCTTGCCGAGCTTCAAGAGGGCGAAATGCAGACAGAAATCCGCGAGGCATCGAAGAGGTACTTTCAGGGTGCCGAGCCTCCTGGGGAGCCGCAGAAATAGGTCATATCGTTCTCCTGTGCTACCCTGTCCTCCGTGGGATTAAAGGAGCAGCTACAACGCGACCTACAGGACGCTATCCGCCAGCGGGACGAGCCCCGTAAGATCGCTATCCGCATGACTATCTCGGCGATCAAGAACGCCGAGATAGAGAGGGGCGCGGCCCTGAGCGAGGCGGATGTTCTGACCCTTGTCAGCAGGGAGGCGAAGCAACGCCGGGAGAGCATCGCTGAGTTCGAGAAGGCTGACCGCCGCGACCTGGTGGAGAAAGAGCGAGCTGAGCTGGAGGTGCTCCAGTCTTACCTGCCCGCTCAGGTGAGCCGCGACGAGATAGCTGAGGCCGCGCGCGAGGTGATCGCCGAGGTGGGGGCCGGCGGCCCGCGCGATAAGGGCAAGGTGATGCCCGTCCTCATCGGCCGTCTGGCCGGACGCGCTGAAGGGCGGGAGATCAACGAGGTAGTCACGGAGCTGCTCGCCTCCCTCTAGCCCGAATAGGGGTAGCTCGCAAAGCGTACGGCGGTGTCAACGCGTCGTTCTTCTCAGAAGAAACGTTTGTTATCATGGTTTGGGCCTTCCTTCAAAGGAACGGTTTAACATGACAAGCAGGCAGGCCAGACACACGATCTCTCCTCTGCGAGCGGTTCTGTTCGCGGTCGGGTTGGGAGTTGCCCTGAGCTTCGTCATCTCCCCTAGCGTGCCCGGCAGCGCGGAGCGGGGGATCGGTGGCGATGACGTAGCGGCGGCGGCGATGATCTCCCTCCTGGCTGCAGGCGGCCTGGGCCTCTACTTGTACATTTTCCAGCCCAAGGAGCTGAACACCGTTCTGCGCCTGTTCATGGTGGCGCTTCTGGTCGTCATCTGGGTGGCCGCCGCCAAGTTCTTCCTCGCTACCACCCTGCCGGACGACGAACGCTTGTACCTTTCGTACATGCTGCCGGTGGCCGCCTTGCCCATGCTGATCGCCACGCTGCTGGACGGCGGCTTGGCGGTGGCGGCGGCGGCGCTTCTCGCCCTCCTCACCGCCTTCGTCGGCTTCTACCTGCCTGACGCCCGTGAGGCGCTGGCAGGGCACCCGCTGGACGCTCTCCAGATGGCGACCGCGTTCCTACTCGGCGGGCTGGTGGGCATCTTCGCCGTTCACCGCGCCGAGCGGATGAACCGCTACCTATCGGCGGGAGGCGCGGTGACGTTCGTCTCCTTCAGCGTGCTGCTCTCCTTCTGGCTGTTGTCGGGGGACCGCGAGGCGGTGGACCTGGTGGGGATGATCGTGTTCACGGGCGTGGGCGGTATCCTATCCGCCGTGATCGTCGTCGGTGCTACCGTGATCCTCGGCCTGATGTTCGGCATCACCACTCGTATGCAGCTCATGGAGCTGGCCCAGCTCAACCATCCGCTGCTGCGGCGGCTTCAGGAGCAGGCGTCGGGTACGTTTCACCACAGCGTCATAGTCGGCAACCTGGGGGAGAGGGCGGCCGACCGGGTGGGCGCAGACTCGCTTCTGGTGCGGGTCGGCTGCTACTTCCATGACATCGGCAAGGTGACCAAGCCGGGGTACTACATTGAAAACCAGATGCAGGGCGAGAACCCGCACGACAAGCTCACGCCCGCCTCCAGCGCGAAGATGGTGTCCGATCACGTCCGCACCGGTCTGGAGCTGGCGAAGCGCCATCGAGTGCCGGCCCGGGTGCGCGCCTTCATCCCTGAGCATCACGGCACGCGCCTGGTGACCTACTTCTATCGCAAGGCGGCCAGCGACGACGCAACGACCGACCCCGAGAAGTTCCGCTATCCCGGGCCCAGACCCCAAAGCAGAGAGACCGCCATCGTCATGCTGGCCGACTCTGTCGAGGCGGTCGTCCGCTCCAGTCGCGACCGCTCGGCGGAGCGGATCGACTCGCTGGTGCAGGCGGTTATCGCGGAGCGGGTGGCCGAGGGTCAGTTGGACGAGTGCGATCTAACTCTGCGTGACCTGAAGACGATCGTCGAGTCGTTCAAGACGACCCTACGGGGCGTCTACCACCCGCGAATCGAGTACCCCGCGCCAACCGCGGCGGAGCGCGCCGCCGGCGCGGTTGTGGGCGGCTCCCCGGAGCCGTTGGCGGAGCCGATGGACGGCACCGCTCCGCCTTTGGAGATAGAGCGGCCGCGAAGCTAGGGGCGAGACACCTCGCTTCGCTCCCAGTACCCCACGAAGCGGGCCAACGCCCGTACCGCCCGCTCAACGCTGGGGAAGAGCGCCATCTCCGCCTTCACCAGCTTCTCCCGCGCCTCTGACACCAGTCGCCACAGCCTCTCGTCCGCGTAGTCGCTGGGACCGATGACGACGGCCA
>CAJXNA010000116.1 GCA_913056415.1 uncultured Chloroflexota bacterium
GGAAGGCGATCGAAGAGATCGTCCGTAACGCTAACAGTCAGTTCGACCCCGAAGTTGTGCGAGCGTTTCTGGAGGCGGAGAAGCGAGGCCTGCTCGACGACGAGCCGGGACACGGCAACGGCGAGGCTTCATTCGCCGTGACCGGATCCGGCAAGCGCAGCCCGTCCGCCGCTGGAGACTGATCCTGGTTGACGGAACCGTAGAGCGTCTCGACTCTCCACACCAGGATGCGGTGCGAGAACTGGACCACCTTGTCCGGGCCCTATCCGTTGACCGATTCTAGCACCCACGGCGCTGTCTGCGTCGATGCGGTTCTACCTAACCCCGCGCACAGAAGTACGCGGCTCCCATTTTCCAAGCCGCCGACTACAGTCGGCGGTGCTGTTTCCGTTCCGCTCCCACGTGCGCCCCCGTTCACCCCTGGCGCCCGATGAGGATACGGCGCAGCTCCTCGTTAGGCAGGTTGCCGCCGCTGAGGACCAGCGCTACCTTCTTCCCCTTCAGCCGCTCGGCCAGCTTCAACGCCGCCGCCGTGGAAGCCGCCCCCGACGGCTCTGCGAGCTGACGCGCCGAGCGTAGCAGCAGCGCGATCGCGTCCCGCATCTCATCGTCGCTCACTAGGAGCATATCGTCCAGCTGGTCGATGAACGTGCGTACCGGCGGGAAGAACGGCGTCCCCGTGGCCAGCCCCTCGGCGATCGTGTCGATGGGCGCATTCTGGAGCCGGCGCTCCTTCCATGAGCGATACACCGAGGGCGCTCCCTCCGCCTGGACGCCAATGACCTGAACGCCCGGCCGCAGCGCCTTGGCGACGATGCAATGGCCCATAACGCCGCTGCCGCCGCCGATGGGCGCAATGATGGCGTCCACATCCGGCAAATCCTCCACGATCTCCAGGCTCATGGTAGCCACCCCGGCCATCAGCTCCGGCGCGTTTACGTGGTGAACATAGCGCATCCCCTCGCGTCGGGCGAACTCCTCCGCCCAGAGCCGCGCCTCCTCAAAATCGCCACCGTGGAACTCAACCTCGGCGCCCAGGGCTCGCATCGATTCCACCTTCAGGGGGTTCGACTCCTCCGGCATGGCGATAACGCAGCGCATCCCCACCAGCTTGGCCGCGTAGGCCAGCGACTGGCCGTGGTTGCCGGTAGACGCGCCCACGATGCCACGCCGACGGTCGGCCTTTGGCAGAGAAGCCGCCAGGTTCACCCCGCCCCGAACCTTGAACACACCGATGGGCTGCAGGTTCTCCAGCTTGAGGTACGCATCGCAGCCCAACAGCCGCGACAGGTACGGGTTGTGCACGAGCGGCGTTCGCTTCAGATACGGTTCGATGGCATGCTTGGCGCGGTAGACATCCGCCAGGGTTGGTATCTCCCGGACACGGCGGTCGTAGATCATCCCCACGGCGTCCGGATGGTCCACTCGGCGGGCGCGGTCCAGCTTCTCGTCCAGCTCGCGAGGCAGGATGTCCGTTCGCAGGAACCCCAGCCGCTCGAAAAACTCAGGCACGTCCGTTGTCACATACACTTCGTCCTGCGGGTAGCGGTTGATCAGCTCCCGCGCGACCAGCGCGCCCCAGCCCTTGCCCCGCTCCTCCTCAACCACGGCCAGGCTGGCCAGCTCATACGTCTCCTCATACGGCTTGATCCGGCCGAAGGCCACGTTTCCCCCATTCCGCCGCACGACGAT
This sequence comes from uncultured Chloroflexota bacterium, assembly GCA_913056415.1. Lineage (GTDB taxonomy): Bacteria > Chloroflexota > Dehalococcoidia > SM23-28-2 > RBG-16-64-32 > JADFNQ01. The sequence continues at coordinate 1,693 of CAJXNA010000116.1, forward strand.
GAATTGCCGCGGCTCCAGCCGCTCCCCGTCCAGACGCAGCCGCGCCACCGTATCGCGGATGAACGGCAGGTCGTCGCTCGTGGCCGCGCTGATCTCGTGAGCCGGCAACGCCGTTTCCGTAGTCACGGTCTAATTGTATCGCAGCTACGTGCGAGCAACTCTGTGCCTCCCTCGAGCGAGCGGTGGAACGATAGGGAACGTACGGCTTCCGAAATCTGGAGCGATGCCATAGAATACGTGTGCATCCTGCGGTCCGTATTTCGAAGGAGGTACTCATGCCCACCTACGTAGTGCTGTACAAGTTCAGCGACCAGGGGCTGAAGAACATCAAGGATACCGTGAAGCGCGCCCGCGAGGTCCGCGCTGAGAACGAGAAGCGCGGCTTCAAGGTCATCGGCACCTACTGGACGCAGGGGCGATACGACGTCGTCTCCATCGTGGACGCGCCCAGCGAGGACGCGATGTTGGCGGGACTGTTCAACATCGCCGCCACCGGGAACGTGCACAGCGAGACGCTGCGCGCTCACTCCGAGGCGGAGATGGAGAGGGCGCTCCAGGCCGGCTAGCGCCTCACTTCTCCAGCCACAGATCGATAGGCCTTCGGGCGTCCGTCTGGAACGGCAGCCGTACGCGCTGGCCAGCGCGTGCCGACCTGTAAGCGGCGCAGATGATCTCCAGCACGGCGCGGCCGTCCTCGCCGCTGAGCGCTGGCTGACCGCCCTCCTGCACGCGCTCCACATAGTGGGCCATCTCCTGCACATAGCCATCGCTCCAGGCCTCCTCCAGCGCCGTCCAGGTCCAGCCCTTCGTCCCCAGCCCCTGCTCAATGGCGTAGCCGTAGCCGGGCTCGCTGTACGTGCTGAGGGAGGAACCGCGGGTCAGATCGGCCACCGTTAGCCCCTTGGAGCCGTAGATCTCGGCGCGGTCGTCCGGGCCGCCGGCGCGCGCCCAGGAGTTCTCCGCCACGCCGATGCCGCCGCCGGTGAACCGCATCGTCACCAGCGAGTGGTCCTCACCCTTCGTCCGCTCCCCGTGGACGAAGCGGCCCAGCTCAGCGGAGACGCTCTCCACCTTTGCGTCTCCGAACACCCAGCGGCAGTAGGCGATGGAGTGACAGCCCATGTCCATGAGCACGCCGCCGCCGGAGCGCTCCACATCCCAGAGCCAGTCCGAATGCGGGCCTTCGTGGCTCTCTAACTGTCGCACGTAGTGGACATCACCCAATGCGCCCTCATCCGCCAGCTGCTTCGCCCGCACGTACTTGGGGGCGAAGCACAAGTTCTCGCCGTACATCAGGATCACACCCGCCTCGCGGCAAGCCCGTATCATGCTGTCGCACTGCGAAAGGTTCAGCGCCATCGGCTTTTCCACCAGAACGTGCTTGCCGGCGGCCGCCGCTGCCTGGGTCACCTCGTAGTGCAGGTCGTTAGGGCAGGCGACGGTGATGGCGTCGACCAGATCGCCCCGCAGCATGTCCTTGTAGTCGACGAAGGTGTGGGAGATACCGAAGCTGCGGGCGAACACCCAGGCGTGCTCGGCGTTGGGGGAGGCGGCGGCCACGATCTCCGCGCCCGGCACCTGCCTCAGCCCCTGCGCGTGCAAGCTGGCCGCGAACCCCGAACCGACGATGCCAACGCGTACGGTCATCTACTGGATATTCCTCCACCTAAGTATCTCATGATCGGCTGGTGTTATGCCCGGCGCAGCACCTCCACGAACCCCGCCTTGCGGAAGACAGCCGCGATGCCGACGTGGGCTTTGGTGCCGCCCGGCAACCTCCCCTCAGCCTCCATGGGATAACCTTCGACGATCTTGGCGCCCCGGCTGCCGGCGTAGTCCACAGCGGCACGGAGAAGCTTCGCCATCAGCCGCTGTAGGCTCCGCGCTCACCGAACAGCTCCTCCAGGTCTCGCCACCGCTCCGGCGTTACGGGATGGAACTCAAACTCCCGCTGTGGTGTCACTTCTGCGGCCATCGGTGGCCGTATTATAACGCGCCGTGCCATGGCTGCGCCGCCACGTTCCGCCAGCGCTGACGCTCCGCTATACTACGCCAGGGCCTCGCCTCGGACTCCAGGAGGTTCGCTCCATGGACTTAGGGATTAAGGACCGTGTGGCTCTGGTGACCGGCGCCGGCCGCGGCATCGGCCGCCAGATCTGCCTGACGCTGGCCGAAGAAGGTGCGAAGATGGCGGTCAACGACCTGTTTCAGGAGCGGGCGGACGCCGTCGCCCAGGAGATCAGCCAGGCGGGCGGACAGGCGATGGGTGTCCTGGCCGACGTGACCGACCAGGAGTCCGTGGCTGCCATGGTGAAGCGCGTCAGCGACGAGTGGGGCTCCCTGGACGTCCTGGTGAACAACGCGGGCATCCCCGTGATCACCGACCCCGAGGACGTCTCTGCCGCCGCCGGACAGTTCTTCTCCCAGTCCGATCGCGCTCAGTGGGAGCGCAGCATGGGGCTGATCACGCACGGCGTGCTCAACTGCTCCCGAGCGGTGATCGAAGGGATGTCGGAGCGGCGCTGGGGACGGATCATCAGCATCATCTCCGACGCCGGCCGCGTGGGCGAGCCGCGCCTGGTGGCCTACTCGATGGCGAAGGCAGGCGTCGTGGGGTTCAGCAAAGCGCTGGCCAAGGAGGTCGGCCGCTACTGCATTACCGTGAACTGCATCTCCCCCGCCACAACGGCGACGGAGGCGACCCAGGCCTGGCTCCAGGCCCAGGGAGAACGAATCATGCGCCAGTATCCGCTGGCCAAGGGGTTGAGCCGGCTCGGCCAGCCGGCCGACATCGCCAACGCCGTCGCCTTCCTCGCCTCGCAGCGGGCCGAGTGGATCACCGGCCAGGTGCTGAGCGTCAACGGCGGCTACTCCATGGCCGACTAGGGGCCATATTCACCTTAACTGTTACTTAACCCCGCGGCTGGCTCTGCAACGCTTCCCAGATAGACCCGTCCTAACTTATGTAGTGCAGTTCTAGCACGAGTTGTTGATGTGATGGTCCACCTCGAAGCTATTCCATGAACTTTTTGGCGGCGCAGAACCGTAAGCCCATACTCGATCTGACGCTGGCCCTCACAGCCACGATCGTGATCACCTTTCTGGTCATCAACGATGGCCGCATCCCCAGCGTGTTCACAACGGCGTTCTTCGCGCCCATCATCTTCCTCGCTTACCGCCACCCCCTGCCCTACTCCCTCACCATAGCGATAATGGCCTCCGTGGCCACCAGCCCGGCGATGGGCGTCTTCGGCGCCCAAATGAACGAATCAGTGATGCCGGTGTTCTGGCTGGGATGGTCTGCCGTCTACCTGTTCCTCGCCGTCACCATGAACCAGTGGGCGAATATCAAGACACAGCGCGACGAGCTCGATAACACCGTAGAGCACCTGCTGGACGTGCAGGCCCACAACGATATACGCCAGCAAGAGCTGGAGACGCTGAGCGTCATCCACAGCACCATCATGGCCGGCGACGATGAGAGGGAGGTGCTCCGGGAGATCACCAGCCGCGTGGCGGAGCTCACGGGCGCCAAGCTCTGCAGCCTCGTGGTGTCCGACCCCGCCAGCGGCGAGCGGCCCTACGCCGCCCACGGGTTCGAGAAGGAAGACTTCCTACGTCTGTTTCCCAACGGCGCTCCTTACGGTGAAGGCGTCTCCGGCTGGGCTATTCTTCACCGCCGCGTCGCCACCTCCAGCAACGTCCTCGATGACCCGCGCTACGACAGCCTGCGCGAGTTCGCCCTGACTATGGGATACCGGTCCGCCGCCGCCGCTCCCCTGGAGTTCGACGAGGGAGTCACCGCCGCCCTTTTAATCTGCTACGAAAGGGAGCGCCAGTTCGCCCCCGACGAGCTCACCCGCCTGGAACGGCTCGCCCGCCAGGCGGAGCTGGCGATCCGCAGCGTGCGGCAAAGGGAGAGCCTATCCCGCTTCGCCTTCGATACGGCGCTGGCGCTCACCGAGGCGATCGAGAGCCGTGACCCCTACACCGGCGGCCACTGCCACCGTCTCGCCGAGCACGCCTCCCACATAGCCACCAAGCTGGCCCTACCTCAGCACGAGATCGAGATCGTGCGGATGGGGGCGGCGCTCCACGACGTGGGCAAGATCGTCGTGCCGGACGCCATCCTGAAGAAGCCGGACAAGCTCACCCCGGACGAGTTCGCCATCGTCAAGCAGCACTGCTATAGCGGCGGCCAGATCTGCAAGCGGGTACCCTTCCTGATGGACGTCTACCCGATCGTCTACCATCACCACGAGCGCTGGGACGGCCAGGGCTATCCGGACGGCCTCCGCGGCGAGCGCACCCCTACAGGTGCGCGCATCGTCGCCGTCGCCGACGCCTACGACGCGATGACCACCGACCGGCCCTACCGGCAGGCGATGCCACACGAGGCCGCGATCGATATCCTCAAGGACGGCGCCGGCAGCCAGTGGGACCCGACCGTGGTGCGCGTGTTCCTGGAGATAATCCAGGTGCCGGATGCGAAGCCCCAGGCGGAGCGGACGCCAGAGCCCGCCGCCTGATCACCGTCTCCGTTCCGCATCACAAGCAGACTCTCGTCTCCGCGTAGCCAACCTTCCCTTACCGCTCCCACAGGCCAAGCTGTCCGCCCGAAGCGAGGCCAGGCGCCTGGAGGTTAGTCCCGTGTATCCCCAGCAGCCGAAACCGCTGGCCGGCCTCGGCCGTCTTGTCCAGCAGCGCGCCCGCCACGGTGACCAGCTCACGCGCGCTATCCACCCCCTCCGCCAGGCTGGTCTGACGAGTGATTGTGCGGAAGTCGCTATAGCGCAGCTTAAGGACCACCGTGCTCGCCCTCACCCCTTTCTCTCGCAGCCGTCTCGCCACCTCCTCCGCCACCCGGCTCAGAATCTCACGCAGCTCCGGACCGTCGGCCAGGTCGCGGGGGAAGGTGGTCTCGGCGCCCACGGACTTGCGCTCCTGTTCGGTCTCCACAGGCCGGTCGTCGAGGCCGTTAGCCATACGGCGGA
>CAJXNA010000117.1 GCA_913056415.1 uncultured Chloroflexota bacterium
GGGGATGCCCACGACGACGGCAATGACGGCCAAGGCAACGCCGCCCGCCAGCAACTGTCGCCGCCGGCTCTGGCGCAGCCAGTTGCGAAACCGATCAAGGAGTTCACGAGATTTCTCAAGGAGTTCGCGAGGTTTCATAAAAACACCTCCCCGGGACGGACTGCATCATTCTAACTTATGCTGACGAGTCACGCACTCTAACTTCTTTGGCAAGCGGCGGGATAATGGAGGCCTGAAGGCCTCATCTACATGGCCTGGCGGCTGTCGGGGGTCTTTGCAGGAGTCTTCCGTGAAAATTCCCCGCTGGTTTAACATAAGGTTCGTCCCGCTAACGCCCGGCATCGCTATAATGAGGCCGTCCGCTCCCGATTCAATCCGACCATATGTTTACGCACCTACACCTTCACACGGAATACTCGCTCCTGGACGGCCTGTCGCGCATTCCGCTGCTAATGGACCGCGCCCAGGAGCTGGGTCAGGAGGCGATCGCGCTGACGGATCACGGCGTCCTCTACGGCGCGATCCAGTTCTACAAGGAGGCGAAGGCGCGCGGCATCAAGCCGATCATCGGCGTGGAGGCCTACGTCGCCCGCGGCTCTCGCCACTCCCGCGAGCCCAACGATAAGCAGCCGTTCCACATGACGCTGCTGGCCAAGAACGAGGCCGGCTACCGCAACCTGCTGGCCGCCGTCACCAAGGCCCACCTGGAAGGCCATTACTACCGACCGCGCATGGACAAGGAGCTGCTGGAGGAGCACCACGAGGGGATCATCGCCCTGTCCGGCTGCAACTCCAGCGAGATCGCCCGCCTGTTGACGGAGGGTCGCTTCGAGGATGCGGTGAAGGCGGCCCGCTGGTACAAGGAGGTGTTCGGCGACTTCTTCATCGAGGTGCAGGAGCACGGCATCGAGGAGGGGAAGGAGCTGAACCGCGAGCTGGTGAGGCTGGCGCGGGAGGCGGACCTGCCGCTGGTGGCGACGAACGACGTGCACTACGTGCGGCGGGAGGACTCGCCGTTCCAGGACATCCTCCTCTGCATCGGCACTAACTCATCGGTGCTGGACGAGAAGCGTCTGCGTATGGCCGGTGATTCGGACTCGTACTGCCTGAAGTCGGAGGAGGAGATGCGGGCGCTGTTCCCGGAGCTGCCGGAGGCCTGCGACAACACGTGGCGCATCGCCGAGATGTGCGACCTGACGCTGACCGCCATAGGCGAAGGGCGGCTGCACCTGCCCAAGGCGGAGGTGCCCACGGGCATTACCGCCGAAGGTCACCTGGCCGCTCTCTGCCAGGAAGGGCTCGCCCGCCTCTATCAGGACGATGCCGAGGAGGCGAGCAAGCGGCTGGGGTACGAGCTTGACGTCGTTGGGCAGACGGGCTTCGCCGACTACATCCTGGTGGTGAACGACTTCGCTCAGTACGCCAGGCAGCAGGAGATCCGGATGGCGATCCGGGGCTCGGCGGCGGCATCGATCATCCTCTACTGCCTGGGCGTGACGGAGATCGACCCGTTGGAGCACAAGTTGGTGTTCGAGCGGTTCCTGAATGTGGAGCGGCGGGAGATGCCGGACGTGGACATCGACTTCGCCGAGGACCGCCGGGACGAGATGATCCGCTACGCGGCGGAGAAGTACGGCCAGGACCGGGTGGCGCAGATCATCACCTTCGGCACGCTGGGGGCGAAGGCCTCCATTCGCGATGTGGGCCGCGCGCTGGGCATGACCTACTCGGACGTGGACCGGGTGGCGCGGCTGGTGCCCACGATGCCGGCCTCGTTCGGCGTGATGACGATCGACAAAGCGCTGGAGGAGGGGGCGGAGCTGCGCGAGGCGTACGGGGACGAACAGATCCGCAAGCTGATCGACACGGCGCGCGCCCTGGAGGGGGTGGCGCGCCACGCCAGCACCCACGCCGCCGGGGTGGTGATAGCGCCGGAGCCTTTGGTGAACTTCCTGCCGCTGCAGCGGCCTTCTTCAGGGGACGAGGAGGCGTTGCCGACGACCCAGTACGCGATGAATGAGGTGGCGGAGCTGGGCTTGCTGAAGATGGACTTCCTGGGGCTGACCAACCTCACCATCCTGGACTTGGCCGTGGACGTCGTCCGGGACACCCACGGCGTGGAGGTCGATCTATCGAACCTTCCGGACGGCGACGCTAAGACGTACGAGATGCTCTCGTCCGGCGACACGTTCGGCGTGTTCCAGCTGGAGTCGGGCGGGATGCGACGGGCGGTGCAGGAGCTGCGGCCCACCTCGATCAAGGACCTGGCGGCGCTGGTGGCGCTGTACCGGCCGGGGCCGATGCAGCACATCACCACCTACATCCGCGCCAAGCACGGCGAGGAGTCGGTCAGCTACCCTCACCCCGACCTGGCCGACACTCTGGACGAGACGTACGGGGTGATCGTCTACCAGGACCAGGTGTTGCACATCGCCCAGAAGTTCGCGGGGTACACGCTGGGCCAGGCGGACGTCATGCGCAAGGCGATGGGGAAGAAGATCCGCTCCATCATGCGGGCCGAGGAGGAGCGGTTCCTGGAGGGGGCGGCGGCCAAAGGGTACAGCCAGACGGAGGCGAAGTCGATCTTCGATCTGATCGAGCCGTTCGCCGGGTACGCGTTCAATAAGGCTCACGCGGTCTCCTACGCGACGCTGGCTTACCAGACGGCCTACCTGAAGGCGAACTACCCGAAAGAGTACATGACGGCGGTGCTCATCATGGCGGGCAACCACCCGTCGGGCGCCGCCCAGCGTGTCGCGGAGGCGTACACGGAGTGCCGGCGTCGGGGGATAGACATCCTGCCGCCGGAGGTGAACCGCAGCGGCGTGAACTTCCGCCTGGAGGCGCAGGAGGAGGGCGGCCAGGCGATCCGCTTCGGGCTGGCGAACATAAAGAACGTGGGCGAGGGAGTAGTGGAGGGGATTATCGAGGCGCGCGAGGCCGAGGGCGGGTTCGCGAGCGTGGAGGAGTTCTTCGCGCGGGTGAACTACCGTCACCTGAACAAGCGGGCGCTGGAGAGCATGGCGAAGGCGGGCGCCTTCGACGCGCTGTGCTCGCGGAACGCACTGCTGGGGAGCCTGGACAGGGCGATCACGATGGCGCAGCGCAGCCAGCGGCAGCGGGAGGCGGGTCAGGGGTCGCTGTTCGATATGCTGGGGGAGGATGAGAAGCCGGCGATGGGGCTCGGCATCTCCGCACTAGACGGGGACGAGGAGGAGACGTCGTCCGCCTCAGGCAGGCAGCGGCTGGCGTGGGAGAAGGAGCTTTTGGGGGTGTACGTCTCGGAGCACCCGTTCGCGCGGGCGGCGAAGGAGCTGGAGGCGCACCTGAGCTGCCGCCTGGCGGAGGTGTCGGCGGAGATGGCGGGGCGAGAGGTGGTGCTGGGGGGGGTCGTCATCAGCAGCCGCAGCCTTTCGACCCGCAACGGGCGGCCGTTCCTGGCGGCGACGATCGAGGACGAGACGGGGGGCAGTCTGGAGATTACGGTGTGGCCGGACACGTACGAGCAGACGCGGGAGATGTGGGAGGTGGGGACGCCGGTGGTGGCGACGGTGCGGGTGCGGACTCGCGACGAGCGGCTGCAGTTGGGGGTGCAGCGGGCGGTGGTGTACGAGGAGGGGAAGTTCGACCCTTCGACGCTGCTCAGGGCAGGCCCGGCGGCGCCGGCGGGGAACGGGAAGGCGACGGGAAATGGGAAACCCTGGCCGGGCCCAGACGGGCCCCCGTCCGGGGGCCAGCAGGAAACAGAGCCCAGCCCGAATAACGGGCCGCCGCGGCTTCGCATCGTGCTGGAGGAGACGGACGACCACGAGGGGGACGAGGAGCGGCTGCGCTCTCTGGTGAACGCGCTGCGGGAGTACGCGGGGGAGGGGCTGGTGCAGCTATCGATACGGCAGCGGGACGGGGAGGAGGTGGCGATGGAGCTGCCGCGGGCGCGGTACTGCCCGGAGCTGGAGCAGCGGCTGGGGGAGATAGTGGGGCCATGGGGGACGGTAACGGCTTGACAATTACACGGAATAGTGTAGTACGTCTTATAGCCTGTTGCGAAACTACTTGCGGGGGTAGAACAGGCCGACAATGATCCAAATGTTGGGGTGGTGATGGAGGGTGCCCACATAGAAGTGGGTATCATTCTTCTCGATCATATCCTTCTCGAATCTGTCCCGGAACTTGGTCTCCCACAGATCAGCACCGTATTCCCTTCGGTATCGGCGATAGGACTGCCCTAACTCCCAATCCGTGCAGGTTAAACTGTGCTCTGGGCAACCTGATGCCTCACATCGGAATTCGTACTTGAATCGGAAGGGTATCTTCTCAAGCTCGGTCGCTGGCATCTTGTTGAATAGCGTGTGCTGTCTTAGCCTCGCAAGCTGGTCAGGCGTCCATGTGGCTGCGTCAGGCTCCATAATGAGCCGCGTAATCTCCGCTGGCCTGAAGATGCCAAGGGTAGGATAGTGTTGCCGGTCGCGAGTCTCCTGCAACCAACACAGCGACGGCGATCGGAGAGGGTAGACAAGGTCCTTTCGTGCTTGCCACTTGTTGGGTTGGGGCGGGATTGGATCAGAGACGATCTTGATCGAATCGACATCTAGCTTGTAGCTCTCCGGCCTTGCGTCGTCTGTCGCCCTAAGTGCTCTTACTTCGACCCACTGATACTTCTTGAAGCGCTTGTCATCGTCCAAGAAACGGTAAGGGACTGGGAACAGCCGAATCCATTCCCCTTGATCCGTGACGCCCGCCGTGCATGAAACCTCTATCCCTTTCCTAGCTGGTGTGGGATAGGTTCTAACTGTGATCAGGACTTTCTTTGAGAGCCAAGGCGGCAATGGTCAGCCCCTAACTTGCGCCGTATGTACATTAGAGGTCGAAGCTGTTCAGGCCGAAGCGCTCCAAGCGAATCGACAAGCGGTGTCTATGGCAGGAGGTTGGATCATGTTCGACGCACATCAGTGCAATGGGATGATCCGCCATATTAAGGAACTCGGTCAGGTTCGCAGTAATGTGCCGTTCCGCCACGTTGCGGTCATACCAGTCCCAAATGATTTCGCGGTTTTGTACCTCAGCCGCCTGCGCCCTAACTTCACGGGGAACCCCAAGATGCGGCAGATGTAGATAGTCAATGTCGCTCGCTTTGAGGTATCGTGCCAGATTCTGCTTGCTAAAGTCGGGCTTATACATGCTGACTGGGTTTTGACGCACGTCGAATAGCGTCGCAACCCCGACCGACCGAAGCATAGCCACAAACTCATCGATGCTCCGCCCAGAATAGCCGACGGTATAGAAGTCGGCAGACTCCGCAGAACGAAACTCGTTCCAGATCGCCTTCTTGTCTGCTTGGACCCGGGCTGATGCCGTTGGCAATTTCATTCAATTGTAGTGTTATCGGACGAGCCGCCAGTAGATTATACCGTGTTTGTCGCGCTCCCTCTCCAGCCTGATATCTCTCTCCAGACGATGAACCCACTGATTGTTAGGACGAGCTTGGGGCAGACCGGCTGTCGTGCGAACCTCAGTCCAAGTGAGCGGCTGATCGGCTTTCTTCAGCGTGGTCTTGATCTTGTCTCGGAATTCTTCGTACGCCATAGGAGACCTCCTCGGACGATTCCAGTAGGGACTCTTACACTTCGGACACACGCGTGGCTCATCTTCGAAGTCACGCGGTATCCACTCGTGTTCGCATCGTTCGCACCTGTAGCCCATCACGGTGATTGGCACTTTCGGCAACGGCTCTACTCCCAGAATCATCTACCGGCTAGTATATTACCTACTAAGTATATACTGCACAGTATATACTTAACAATTATGTACCTGCCGAGTATATTACTAGCAAGGTATATAGTTGTCAAGGGCCAAGCCAGAGCAGGGGGGGAAGGAAACAGCGTTCAAGGCTGATTATCAAGGAGTAGCGCTCAGAGTGCAGCAACACCCCGAGAGCCTGCGTTACAGGAGGTATTGGCTCCCGTGTCCCCAATATGCTGGGGCTTCGGGAGACCGAAGACCGCGTGAGACTAGCCCTCGAGGCTCTAGGTGAGGGAGCGTCGATCTCTGAGGTTGCCCGATGTCTAGGAAGAAACCGACGCACAGTTAGGAAGTGGAAGCTTCGCGCTGCGAGATCACTAGCCTTGTCGTCCGATCCACCGCCAGATGCCTGAGGTCTACCCCCGCGCGCCCTCCATGCGGAGGAGGGCGGCTTTCATGGGGAGGCCGCCGCCGTAGCCGTGCAGGGCGCCGTCGGAGCCGACGACGCGGTGGCAGGGGATGACGAGGGGGAGGGGGTTGGTGGCCATGACGCGGCCGACGGCGCGGGCAGCACGGGGGCTGCCGACTTTAGCGGCGAGCCAGCCGTAGGTGCGGGTCCGGCCGGCGGGGATGCGCAGCGTCTCCTCCAGCACGGCGCGGCGGAAGCCCGACAGGCCGCGCCCACCGGCAGACAGGCTGTCCCAGTCGATGTCGGCGGTGAGGTCGACGGGCTGACCCTGGGCGAGGGCGCACAGGCGGCGGGGCAGGTCGCCGGCTTCGGCCTCGGAGGCGGGCTCGTCGGCGCCCATCTCGGCGACCTCACGCAGCGCCTGGTCGCGGCTGGGGCGGGGGAGTGTCGTGGCGCGGAGGCCGCGAGGGGAGAGGAGCAGGCCTATGAAGCCGATCTCCGTGTCGCAGAGGTAAAACCTGC
>CAJXNA010000118.1 GCA_913056415.1 uncultured Chloroflexota bacterium
AGGTGTGGGGGTGGCGGTGAGGTTGGGTATCGGTTGAGGCGGCTTAAAGTCCCGAAGCACACTCACCGGGCCGGCGTACACGCTGGAGGCCACTGCCTCCGGCTCGGCCGCGCTGGGGGTTGTAATGCCGCCGAACGAGGCGAGCAGGAGCAGGCTAAGGCACCAGCTTGCCCAGCGTATGAGATGAGATGCGGGGATAAGTGACATTGACGAATCGTTAGACGCATACCGATACGCTTTTGTTGCGTCCTTACAGATAAACAGGGACAGCAAGGCCTTGTTACAGGCTGCGGCCAACATGGAACGGCGGCTGCTTGGGCTGGTGGGGGAGGGTTCTTGGGACAGGGTAGCGTGGGAGCGAGTCGAGGGTAGCGGGGCTACCCTGGGGCAACTCAGGAAGTGTAGCCCTTGGGGTGGGACTGGTGCCAGCGCCAGGCGCTATCGATGATGGCTTCAAGGCTGGTAACCGCGGGCAGCCAGCCCAGGGCCTGTTTGGCTTTCTCGTTAGAGGCGACGAGCTGCGCGGGGTCGCCGGGCCTCCGCGGCTCCTCTCTGACGGTGATCGGCTTTCCTGTCACCTTGCCAGCGGTCTCGATGACCTCTCGATTGGAGAAGCCGGCGCCGCTGCCTAGGTTGTAGACGCCGCTGTCTCCGTCTGAGGCGGACTCCAGGGCCAGGATGTGGGCGCTGGCCAGGTCCGAGACGTGGATGTAGTCGCGAATACAGGTGCCGTCCGGGGTAGGGTAGTCGGTTCCGTACAAGGGGACGGCTTCGCGCTGCCCCAGAGCGGCCTGGAGGACGATGGGGATGAGGTGAGTCTCCGGCCGGTGGTCTTCGCCGCGCAGGTCTGTAGCGCCGGCGGCGTTGAAGTAGCGCAGCGAGGCGTAGCGGATGCCGCCGCTCTGCTCGTACCAGGGCAGCATCCGTTCCACCATCAGCTTACTTTCGCCGTAGGGATTGACGGGCCGGCCGGGCGCATCTTCAGTTATGGGCACTGAGTCCGGCTGGCCGTAGACGGCGGCGCTGGAGCTGAACACGAAACGGCCGACGCCGTAGGCGACCATGGCGTTGAGGAGGGCGGTGCAGCCGCCGACGTTGTTGGCGAAATAGCGGCCAGGGTTGAGGACGGACTCGCCGGCCTGAATGTAACCGCCGTAGTAAACGACGGCATCGAATGAGCGAGAGGCCATGAGGCGGCCCAGCGCCTCCTCGTCGCGTGCGTCGCTTACCACCAGCTCCGCCTCGCGGTTGACGGCCTCGCGGTGGCCGGCGACGAGGCTGTCGAGGACGGTGACGTTGTGTTTGGCCTGGAGGAGCTGGTCGACGATGACGCTACCGATATATCCGGCGCCGCCAACGACCAGGACTTTCACCTACCGTCGCCCCCATCCCCGCGTATAGGGTCACGGAACATGAGGCCGGGATCAGTCTTCGAGGCGCTTGAACAGGAGGCAGGCGTTCTGGCCGCCGAACCCGAAGCTGTTCTTGAGGGCCACGCGGATGTCGGCTCGGCGGGCCTCATTGGGGACGTAGTCAAGGTCGCATTCGGGATCGGGGTGCTCGTAGTTGATAGTGGGATGGATGATGCCGTGTCGCATGGACTCCAGGCAGGCGACGGACTCCAGGGCGCCGGCGGCGCCGAAGGGGTGGCCGATCATGGACTTGGTGGCGCTGATAGGTATGCGGTAAGCCTGCTCCCCGAACGTCTTCTTGATGGCGAACGTCTCTGAGCTGTCGTTCAGTTTGGTGGAGGTGCCGTGAGCGCTGATGTAGTCTATCTCCTCCGGCGTAACGCCGGCGTCCTCCATGGCCCAGGTCATCGCGCGGGTGGCGCCTTCACCGTCGGCGCAGGGGGCGACGACGTGATGGGCGTCGCTGCAGGCGCCGTAGCCCGCGATCTCAGCGATGATGGGGGCGTTGCGGCGGCGGGCGCGCTCCAGGTCCTCGAACACGAAGATGGCGGCCCCCTCGGCGGCTACGAAGCCGTCTCTATCACGGTCGAAGGGCCGGCTCGCCTTCTGCGGCTCGTCGTTACGTGTGGAGAGGGCGCGCATGACGGCGAACCCGGAAAGGCCGAGCTCGCACAGCGCCGCCTCGGTGCCGCCGGTGAGAACGACGTCGGCGCGGCCGGCACGGATCAGGTCCAGGGAGTCGCCCATGGCCTGGGTGCCGGCGGCGCAGGCGGTGGTAACGGTGTTGGAGTACCCTTTGGCGCCTATGACCATGCTGAGCTGAGCTGCGGCCATGTTGGGCAGCATCTTGGGCATGAAGAAGGGGTCTATGCGCATGCCGCCTTTTTCACGGATGGAGTGAACGGCCTCCTCGATGTTGGGCAGGCCGCCGATACCGTTGCCCAGGAGAACGCCGACCCTACCGGGGTCTTCTTCGCGCCGCAGATCCAGTTCGGCGGCTTGCAGCGCCTGGTGGCTGGCGGCGACCGCGAACTGGCTGAAACGGGACATGCGACGGGCCGCGCGGCGGTCCATATAGTCCTGCGGGTCGAAGCCCTTCACTTCGCCGGCGATGCGGGAAGGGTAGCCGGTGGCATCAAACTGGGTCACGTAGTCGATGCCCGATTTGCCCTCAACACAGGCCTGCCAGAATTCTGAGACGGAGTTGCCCAGGGGCGTTATCGCCCCCATACCCGTAATAACTACGCGAGTGCCGTTCCTACTTGCCATGCGGGTACCTCCCAGCCGCTTGTCTCTAAGCCGTTGCCGCAATTTCCCGGAGGTAGGCCCGCCCTTCAGCCGCTACGAACAGCGAGCCCGTGAGACATATTACCTCTTCACCCGCCGCTGTCGCCAGCACCTTTTCCAGCGTTTTGGACACTTCATTCTCCGCTTCGGCCGCGGCGCCGGCTTCGCGAAATGCGGCTGCCACCTGTTGAGGTGGCATCGCTCGCGGGTGGCCGGTCCGCACAGCCGTTACTCGGCGCGCAATGGGCGATAGCTCCTGGGCCAGGCCGGTCACGTCTTTGTCCGCGGACATGCCTACTATCAGGAACGCGCTCTGGCAGGAAAAGTAGTCCGTCAAGGTCTCGCGAAGGCGTCGCGCGGAATCGCGGCTGTGAGCGCTATCGGCTACCACCAGGGGCTTCCTACGCAGTATCTCCATACGTCCAGGCCAGGATACGTGTGCTAGCCCGTGCTGGATTGCTGTATCGGGAATGGGGAGGCCCCGCCGGAGGCGGGTCAGCGCGTCGGCGCAGGCCACGGCGGTAGCGGCGTTCTCCAGCTGGTGCCGGCCCAGGAGCGGGAGCCGCAGGCTGAGGGCGCCGCGAGGCCGGTTTAGCCGGAACGCCTGGCCGTCCAGGTCGTGGGCGATCCGGCGCCAGGAGTAGCTCCCGGCCACATCCACGATCGGGCAGGAGACGTCCGCAGCGGCCTGTCGGATGACCTCCCGAGCTATCGCATGGCGCTGGGGCGCGATGACGGCGGTGGCGCCAGTCCTAACGATGCCCACCTTCTCGGCGGCTATCTCCGCCACGGTGTCGCCGAGGAGCTCGGTGTGCTCCCGGCCTATGGCGGTCACGGCGCACACGTCCTTGGCTTCGAACACGTTGGTGCTATCCACGCGGCCGCCGAGGCCGACCTCGAGTACCTGGCAGTCTAGGTCGCGCTCACGGAAGGCGAGGAAGGCGAGTGCGGTCAGCAGGTCGAAGGTCACCAGGCGGCGTCCGTCGGGCGGGGGGTCGTCAGCCTGTACCGCCTCGCGGAGGACGGCCGTCAGGCGGGCCCACTCGTCCTCGCCGATCGGCTCGCCGTCGATGCGGATGCGCTCCGTGTAGCTGTGAAGGTGGGGGCTGGTGAACAGGCCGGTACGCAGCTTTGCGGCGCGGAGGATGCTCTCCAACATAGCCGCCACGCTCCCCTTGCCTTTGCTACCGGCGATGTGGACGGTGCGGCGGCCCAGGTGGGGATCGCCCAGGCGGCGCAGGAGCGCCAGCACCGGCTGGACGTCAGGGCGGTGCTGAAAGCGGCCGCTGCGCTCGAAGTCGGCGAAGGAGAGGAGGTAGTCGATGGACTGGCGATAGTTCATGGCGTTTCGAGGAAGGGAACAGCGTGGCTGCGGCGGCGCGATTATAGCACTGAAGGGGCGTGCTGTCTCTAGGCGCGCGCTCCTATAATGGGACTCGTGTCGGAGCCACCTCTGCCCAGCCATCCCCGGGACAAGCGCCGCCTGGAGGCGCTGCTCTCCCGCACCTGGGCCCTCGCACGGGAGGAGGAGCATCCGCTGGGCCGGCTGCAGGGCCTCTCGCTGGGGCCGTACCGGCTTCTCGCCCTGCTGGGGCCCAAGAACAACGTGGGCGCGCGCTACCTTCAGCTCTTCCTCGTCGATTCGGAGGGGCGCATGAGCGAGGAGCCGGTCGCGTTCGGCCTGCACAACTCGGGGCCCTATCCCGGATACAACTGGCTGGAGGTCATCCGCTACGAGCCCGCGCTCAGTATTCGGGGCGAGGCGGCAGACCTGCGAGCGGCGGGGTTGGAGGAGGAGCTGTTCCGGGCGCTGTCCACGCTGGTGCCCGCCGGCGGCCACCTGATGGTGGAGTACGAATCGCCGGCGCAGAAGGAGAGCGAGCGCATCCTGGGGCTGGACTATCCGCCGGTGGCCTCGCCGCTTGGCTATCTCCTGTTTCGGGTGGGCTGCCGCTCCTTCCGCGACTGGTACATCTCCGAGGGGGGCCGCGAGGGGCCCCGCAAGATACAGGGGTTCAAGCCGCTGAACGAGGGGCTGGCGAGGGAGCGGACGGAGGCGCTGCGGCGGCAGGTCCAGCAGCTTCTGGCGAAGCCGGAGAGCCCGCAGCACGGAGGGTACGGGCGGACGGCGCGGCGGCTGGCGGAGGCGGTGCTGGAGGAGCTGAGGAAAGGGACGGGGAAGAGGAGATAGGAAATGAGGAAGCAGGCGGTCAGACACGACCACAGCCTGAAGGCTGCGGCATCGGTGCAGGTTGATGCCACACCCTTCAGGGTGTGGTCTTCCGCCTCAGCATTGAATCGGCGAGAGGCTATCGGCGGAGCCTCTCCTTGACACCCTGGGGCCGCCCCCTTAACATGGCGTGTTGGCGATCCGTCTATATCGTGTCGCAGTAGCGTCTATAGCTGCGGGCACGGAGGACGGCTCTCGGTTCCTGGTTCTAAGTGGTATCCCATTCAGTGGAGGTGTACGCGTGGTAACTGTGAGCGTCATCAAGGCAGACATCGGCGGCTTCGTCGGGCACTCGGAATCTCACCCTGAGATCCTCGATCTGGGCCGCGAGGAGATGGAGAAGGCGAAGCAGAGCGGGCTCCTCGTCGATCATCACGTCAGCCACTGTGGGGACGATATGTTCCTGATCATGACCCACGAGCGGGGCGAGGACAGCGAGGAGGTCCACAGGCTAGCCTGGGACACGTTCACGAAGGGCACGGAGCTGGCCAAGAAGCTGAAGCTGTACGGCGCCGGCCAGGACCTGCTAGTGGACGCGTTCTCCGGCAACATCCGCGGCGCCGGGCCGGGCTCGGCGGAGATGGAGATAGAAGAGCGGCCTTCAGAGCCGATCCTTGTGTTCATGGCCGACAAGACCTCCGCCGGGGCGTTCAACCTGCCCCTGTACAAGATGTTCGCTGACCCGTTCAACACCCCCGGCCTGATCATCGCCGAGGGGCTGCACGAGGGGTTCGCCTTCGAGATACAGGACGTGCGCGAGCACGTGAAGATCACGCTCAACGCGCCGGAGGAGATATACGATCTGCTCATCTTCCTGGGCGCGCCCAGCCGTTACGCCGTGAAGAAGGTCTACTCCCGCAACACCGGCGAGGTGGGGGCGGTGTCCAGCACGGACAAGCTCTCCCTCATCGCCGGGCGCTACGTGGGCAAGGATGACCCGGCGATGGTCGTACGCGCGCAGGGGAACTTCCCCGCCGTGGGCGAGGTGATAGAGCCGTTCACCACCCCGTTCATCGTGGAGGGCTGGATGCGGGGCTCTCATCACGGGCCGCTGATGCCGGTGGCTCTGAAGGACGCTCACCCCAGCCGCTTCGATGGGCCGCCGCGCATCGCCTGTCTCGGCTTCCAGCTCGCTAACGGAAAGCTCATCGGCCCGCGCGACATGTTCGATGACCCCGGCTACGACCACGCGCGGGAGAAGGCGAACACGATCGCCGATTACCTACGCTCCCACGGCCCGTTCGAGCCGCACCGGCTGCCGCTGGAGGAGATGGAGTACACGACGATGCCGACGATCGCGGGCAAGCTCAAGTCGCGCTGGGAGCCGCTGGAGGCAGGCGAGCCCGCCAAGGCCAAGGCGTAGCTCTCTGCCCGGGGCCGCCCAGCGAGGGATCACGTGGCGGTAGACAGGCCGTGGTGGTAGGCGTTAGCCTTCCAGTCAGCCGTTAGGGGACCTGAAGGTCTCCGCTACGTTCGTCCGGTCCCGTTTGATGTCCCAACTCCTCATCGCCACCAACAACCCCGGAAAGCTCTCCGAGTTCGAGCGGTTGCTCGCCGGATGCGGCTGGGAGCTGGTGACGCCGGCGCAGCTCAACCTGACGCTCCCGGATGAAGAACCTGGCGAGACGTACGAGGCGAATGCTAAGATAAAGGCGCTCAACGGTGCCCGGGCCAGCGGCCTGGTCAGCCTGGCCGACGACTCCGGCCTGGAGATCGATGCCCTGGAC
>CAJXNA010000119.1 GCA_913056415.1 uncultured Chloroflexota bacterium
CTCATCTCCACGAGCACCTGTCCGCTGCCGCCCCCCGCCGGCAGGCCCGGCGGCAACGGCAGGTCGGACACGAACACGGCCGGAACCGACTGCAGACCGGCATAGACGAACTCCAGGCCACCGGCCGAGGCGCTCTCCCCCTCCGACAGCACCAGCCGCACCGCCTCCTTGCCCTCGCCCGGCTCAAACACGGCGAGCTGCCAGCGGTCGCTCTCCACCGCCCTCCGCGCCCCGATCGTGATCACGCGGTCATCCGGCAGGGTGACCAGCGTACCGTAATAGACGAACTCGTCGCTGCTCAAGATGTCGGTTAGCACCAGCGTGTCATCCAGGAGCAGATCGCCGCTGCTGTCCCGCACGATAACGTGGGGAGAGGGCAGCGTGTCGGAGAGGCTCAGCGTCTCGCGGAAGACCACGTTTCCGCTGGCCAGATCACGCACCCGGACGTCGGCGCCGAAGCCGAAGTAGGCCGCTTGGTGGAAGCGGTAACCGTTGTAGGAGCAGGGCGAGTTGACGGTGGCGGTACAGCGCTTCACCTCCTCGCCACCCCTGTAGATCACGAGATCGGAGCTGTACTCCAGCGCCCGCCCCTCGGGCGAGAAGCGCCCGACGGCGTCAACGAGCTCGACCTGCATCTGGTTGGGGTGCGTCAACGGAAACACCGGCGCACTTTCCCCTTCCGCTATGAACATCCCGCTGGAGAAGCCGCTGAGCCAGCTCACCAGCCCCCCTACCAGGAGCACCACCACCGCCAAGTGGGTGGCGAAGGTGGCCAGCTGCGCGAACTGGAACCGGTCCGCGAACAGGTACGTGGTCTCGCCCTCCTGATACCGCTCGACGGCGTAGCGCTGCCGCCGTAGCGCAGACTCCAGGTTGGAGCCGCCATCGGGCGTCACGTAGTCGAAGCGATGGCGGGCGCCGGAGAAGTAGCTGTCGCTGACCCGCTTGCGGGGACGGGTGATCGCCCGCCAGATGGAGGGGAAGTAGCTGACCGACCACACCGCCATGGACACCGCCAGGAGGCCCAGGGCGTAGATGAACCAGCGGGCATGAAACACGTCGAAGAAGCCGAGACGGTTAATGGGGTCGGTCAGGAAACCGAAGCGGTCCTCCTGCACGGCCAACCACTGCACCTCAGCTAGCGCATCGCCTCGGACGTTAGCCGGGATCTGGGGCACAACTACGCCGAGGAGACCGGCCAGGACCAGAAAAGCGATGAGGCCGATGGCCCAGCGCACGCTGGTTAACAGACGCCAGGTGGCCCGGAACGGGTCCAGCTGGCGCGCGAGCCGCAGCCAGCTTACGTGCCTCGGGGCGCTCTGCTCCGCCATCGTCTACTCCAGAATCTCCTCGATGCGCTGGGTAAGCTCGTCCTGCTCGATCGCCCCCTGCACCTGCGTCCCCTCCAGCCGCTCCAGGAAGGGGCCCTGGAACACGCTCCGGATCACGCCCTCCCGGTCGATGAAGTACGTCATCGGCAGGCCGATGATCCGGTACTCGTCGGACACCGCGCCGCGCTTGTCCAGCGCCACCGGGAACTCCATCCCGAAGTCATCCACGAACGGCTGGATGATAGACGGGCTCTCCTGGAGGTTCATAGCGATGATCTCCAGCCCCTCCTTCTCATAGCGATCGTAAGCGGCGACGAACTGCGGCATCTCTTTGCGACAGGGGCCGCACCAGGTCGCCCACAGGTTCACGATCACGCCCTTGCCGCGCAGGTCGCTGAGGCGGATCTCGCCGCCGTCCAGCGTCTTCAGCAGGAAGTCCGGCGCCAGGCTGCTCTCCTTCGCCTCGACCGCCATGCCGGGCGGCACCAGGGCCGCAGGCATCTCCACCGGCCCGTACTTGGCATCGTAGACGGAGGACGACCCGGAATCGGGCCGATAGTCCAGCCACCAGATGGCGCCGGCGATGGCGCCGACCACCAGCAGCGGCAGTATCACGCTCCGCCAGGGGCCGCGCCATACGCGCTGCCCTTGCGGCGCCTCGTCCACCTCCTCAACGGGGCCGGAGGCCTGCGCGTCTTCAGCCATGACCGGTGGGCCTTCCTCCTACACAGAGATGATACCGCGACGGGTAGCCAGACGCACGGCGGCGGCGTGCGCCATCTCCTCCACGCGGTCGTCCAGGGGCGCCATCTCCAGATCTTTGTATCGCCGTCGCAGGGCGGTCTCGATCAGGTGATCGGCGAAGCGGGGGTTCTTAGGCAGCAGCGAGCCGTGGAGATACGTCCCGTAGGCGTTGCCGCACACCGCACCCTCGCCGCCGTCATCGCCGTTGTTGCCAAACCCCGCCACCACCCGCCCCAGCGGCTCCACTCCATCGTCCAGGTGGGTACGGCCGCCGTGATTCTCGAAGCCCACCAGCGTGCCGCCCTGCCACTCCACCACCACATTGCCGATGAACCGCTTCGCGCCCGGCCCTGGGTGCTCCGTCCGCAGGCCGAACACGCCCACGCCCGGCAGCTCCTCTCCCTCAGCGCCACGGTAGTAGCGGCCCATGAGCTGGTAGCCGCCACACACGGCCAGGATCACCACCCCCTTCGCCGCCGCCTCCTTGAGCGCCTTCCCCTTCTCCTTCACCAGGTCCTCGGCGACTCGGCGCTGCTCCCTGTCCTGCGCACCCCCGATGAACACCAGATCGTGCTCTTTGGGTTTCATCTTCTCCCCCAGCCCCAGCTCCGTCACTTCAAACCCGATTCCGCGCTCACGGCAGCGCCGCTCCAGGCAGAGGATGTTGCCGCGATCACCATAGATGTTCATCAGCTTTGGGTAGAGGTGGGCCAGGCGCAGCTTCAGCTCCACTATGACGTCTCCCAGAACGCCGGCTGTCGCGCCCAGCGGGCGAGCAGCTCCCGCACCTGAAGCATCGCCGTGTAGGTGGGGACGACGTACAGGTTGCCGTCCTCCGGCGTGGCCCGTAGGGCCAGGCGCAAGGCGGTCGCGGTATCCTCCTCCACCTCGGACGGCGTGTCCAGCCCCGCGTATTTCAGACGCAGCGCCATTTCCCAGGCCCGATTGCCGGACACCGTTAGCGATCGCACCTTCCCCGCCAGCAGGTCGAAGTCCACGTCCCAGATCCAGGACACGTCCCGCCCGTCCGCGATCCCATCGTTGAGGAACAGCGCCACGTCCTTCTCCTCCCCGTCGGCGGTGATCGTGCGCAGCACCTCATTGAGCCCGGCCGGGTTCTTCGCCAGGATCACCTGCACCCGACGCCCGCCCACGGTCAGCCGTTCCTGACGTCCGAAGGCGGCGGTGAAGGAGCCCAGCCCTCGCTCGATCGCCTCCGACTCAATGCCCAACGCCACGGCGGCGGCCACGGCTGCCAGAGCGTTGTAAGCGTTGTACAGCCCCGTCAGCGGCAGCCGCGCCGAGACCTCACCCCCCGGCATCGTGATCATCAGGCTCGTTCCCTCCGGCTCCATCTCGATGCGGGTTGCCACCACTCGAGGGGATGGTCGAGCGACGCGACAGTGCGTCGGGCAATGCCAGTGCCCCAGGTGACCGTAGAACACCGCCGAGTAGACCAGCTCCGACCCGCAGGAGGAGCACCAGCGGGCGTCGGCGGCGTGCTCCAAACCCTCGCTTGCGCGCGAAGTATCCTCCACGCCGTAGAACAGCACCCGCCCCGTGGCGGCCTGGGCCAGAGCCGCCACTGACGGGTCGTCGGCGTTGAGGACAACCGTCGCCGAACCGCCCAGCGTCCGTACCGCGTCACGCCAGACCGCCGCCACGTGCTCCACCTCACCGTAGCGATCCAGCTGATCCCTGAACAGGTTGGTGAACAGCACCAGCCGTGGCCTGAGCGCGCGCGCCGCTTCCGGCACCGTCGCCTCGTCCACCTCGAACAAGCCAAGGCGCCGCTTAGCGCCGGCGAAGCCGCCGTCCAGCCCGGCTGCCTGCGCCAGCGCCGTGGCGATCCCCCGCATCAGGTTCGATCCCGCGCGGTTGGCCACGGGCCGCAGGCCGGCGGCGCGGACGATGCCGCGCAGCAGTCGGGCGGTCGTCGTCTTGCCGTTGGTGCCGGTGACGATGACGCTGCCCTGGCCCAGACGCCGTGCCATCTCCGGCACGATGTGCGGGTCGACACGCTCGGCGACGAGGCCGGGCAGGGCGGTGCCGCCGCCCATCCTGAGGCGCTGGCTCAGCGCGGCGGTGGCCTTAGCAGCGGCTATAGCGGCGATGCGTCGCATACCAGAAGTATTATCGGCCCTCAGACAGACAGCCGCCAGAGCCGGTCACCATCCACGCCCTAGGGCTTGAGCACAACCTTGACGCAGCTCTCCTTGTGGTTGGCGAACATGTCGTAGCCGTGGGGCGCCTCCTCCAGGGGCAGCGAGTGAGTGAGAATAAGCGTGGGGTCCAGCTTTCCCCGCTCGATCATGCTGAGCAGCTTCGCCAGGTAGTTCTTCGCCGGGCAGGCGCCGATCCTGAACGTCAGGTCACGCAGGTAGGCCAGAAACATCGGGAACTGGAACTGCGCCTCCGAGTAGACGCCGACGGCGCTGATGGTGCCGCCCGGGCGAACGTACTGGAAGCAGCTCCGCAGCGCGTCCTGATCGCCCACCGCTTCCAGGACGGCATCCGCGCCCCGTCCCTCTGTGTGCTCGCGGATCACGCCGCCGGGATCCTCAGCGTTCATGTCCACCGGCACAGCGCCGATCTTCCTCGCCAGCTCCAGCCGCTCCGGCACTGAATCGATGGCGATGACGACCTTCGGCTCAACCAGGAGGGCGCACATCTGGGCGCACAGCCCCACCGGCCCGCTCCCCACCACCACAACCACATCCCCACGTCGAACCTCCCCTCGCTCGACGGCGAAGTAGCCGGTGGGAAGGACATCGCCTACCAGGATCGCCCTCTCATCTGAGAGGCCGTCCGGCACCTTCACCAGAGTGGACTGCCCGTAGGGGACACGCAGGTACTCCGCCTGCGCCCCGGGCAGCATGCCGGAGCCAAAGTGCTCCTGCTTCATACACTGGCTGGGCCAGCTCCTCCGGCAGTAGAAGCACTCGCCGCAGGAGGCGTAGGACGCCCCCACAACGCGCTCGCCGGGCTTCAGCTTCGTAACGCCGTCGCCCACCTCCACCACCTCCCCCACGTACTCGTGGCCCATCACCCAGCCGGTGTGGGGTATAGGGATGCGCCCGTTGTAGAAGTGGATATCGGAGCCGCAGATGGCGCTGGACGTGACCTTAAGGACCACGTCACCCGGCTGCTGGACGGCCGCGTCCGGCACGCCCTTCACCTCGACTTTAAAGCGGCCTTCGAACGTGACAGCTCTCATGCGGGGCTTAGAGCGACTTACCGAAGGTCAGGCTTAAGCCTGACCTTCCGCCTTTACGTCTTTCGGCGTGATGCGCTCGACGAAGATGTCCATGACGCCGCCGCAGATCTTGTCCTCCCCGTCCGTGGGGGTGGTCAGGTCCACCTGCATCAGACGGGGACGGCCGTCGCGGTGCGCCTCCATCGCCTCCGACCACACCTCCGCCTCGCCGCAGCCGCCGCCGATCGTCCCGCAAAAGCTGCCGTCCATGCGCACCAGCATACGCGCGCCGGCCCGCCGCGGCGTCGAGCCGCGCGTCGCGGCCACGGTCGCCAGCACGACCGGACGGCCCTCGGCCAGGGAGCGCTTCAGCTCGTCGAACACTTCGTTCACGGCGACTGATATAGTACGACGAGCGGCGGGAGGGGGGAAAGGGGGCTACGGCTGCGGCTGCCAGGCGGGGGAGTTGCCTTGGGCGAGGTCGACCACTTGCCGAGTGGTCAAGTCAAGGAGACGAATGGTGGGCGCTCCGGTGGGCTCAGCACCAAAGAGCTTCCCAGTGACGTAGGTGATGAACCGACCGGAGGGAGACCAGGCGGGGGAATGCGTCGGTCCGTCCGCCAGCTTCTCTTCCAGAGAGCCGTCCAGCTTCAAGATATAGAGCCCCTCTATAACCAACCCCAACGCACCCTCAGTCACGTCGCACAAGGAGACGTCGAAGCTGGCAGCGATGCCGTCGCTGGCGGGTGACCAGTCATACCCAACGACGCCACCAAATGTGTCCGGGCTGGGCTCCTGCTTGTAAAGTTCCGTTAAGGCAGCCACGCTCAACCCTCTGCTGTTGGCTCCATCTGCGTCCGCCACAGTGAGACCTTTCTCCCACGGACAGAGGCTAAAACCGTCTATGAACGCAGAAGCAATTCTCCTGCCATCAGGTGAAAACCGAGGACCCGTGAGGCCCCGCAGGTTGACCTGCGGCCCTGTCTTCGGCCCTTGGAGAGGTCGATTCACCGCGCCGTCCAAGGACACCTCGTATATCGAGCCGTAGAAATTGTAGGCTCCGGACAGAAGGTAGCAATGGACGGCCAGGAGAACTCCTTCGCCATCAGGCGAAAACACAGGCTGCCCGAAGGCCAGCCTGTCGGGAATTGGGGACGGGTAAGACGGAGGAGGAGGCGGGCACTCGTCCGCCTCTGGGCCTACCTCCAGGCGGACGATCTCACCGCCGTCCCTCTCGAAGACGACGAGTTGCTGGTCCACCGGCACCACATACAGGCTGCCGTCCCGCGACCAGGAACCGCCCGCCGGGAACGG
>CAJXNA010000120.1 GCA_913056415.1 uncultured Chloroflexota bacterium
ATGACCAGTTCATCCGGTGCCGAGGTCGTCACGTCGTCCGCGGTGGTGGTCGCCGTGTCCCCAAGCGCCGGGTAGGGGAGTAGCAAGGCCATCTGACCGATTTGCTCACTCCTGAAGGGAACGTAGAGCTTCATCGTAGCCGCACCAGCATCACCTTCACCGGCTAGCATGGTAGTGATAGGCTTGATCCGACTCCGGCGCCCCATGGCCAGGTCGTAGAGCATAGGAGCCCAGAAGGTAGCGCGAGATGCGTCATTACCAGCATTGTCCAACAGGACACGAACGTCGACAGTATCAGATGTGGTCTCTACCTCGGCCTCTAATTGCTGCTGCCCACTGGCCGTAGCGAAGGTGACCACCTGACTGTCCTCAACCACCGCCCCTGTGCGGCGCGCCTGAAGGGTCAGTTGAGCTTGGGAGTTAGTATCATTCCTCGCCCAGACCACGCACTTCACCCGTCGATTGGCAACGCTCAGGGTGATAATCTGCTCCAAGGTTTCAGCAGTCGCGGCCGGGTCTAGGCTGGCGGAATGCGGTACGTTCTCCTCAACATTTCCTCGGACGATACCTGCGCCGGTCCCGGTCCAATTGTCGGGAGCTAGGTTAGCGGCATCCCAAGGGTCAAATATCGGGTTCTGGAGCAGGTTGGTGCCGACCTGATACAATCGCCGAAGTTGCTCCGGGCCAACGATCTCGGCCCAGTCGGTGAGGTCGTAGTAGTTCCGGTTGGTGAAGAGGATGTGCTGGAATGAAATGCGGCGGATAAGGGCCAGGGCGTCGTCGATGAGGCCCGGCCAGATCAGGAGGGGGTGGAGGAGTGGTTCCAGATGAATCTCATACTCGGGGGTGCCGGTGAGACCACTGATCGCAGCGAACGTAAACTCCTGCGTGGCTGGCACGTAAGTGACGTTCTGTCGGTAGGCGAGGGCTGTGCCGCCTGCTGGTGCTCGAACCAAGAGACCAGCACCATTATACCGCACGGCGTTATCGCCGGGGTCAAGGGGGCTATTGTCACTGGTATCGATTATCTGAGTCGTGGCGCCGGTAGTTGTAGTAGCACCAACGTAGATAATTCCGAGTTCTCTTTGTCCGACGCGCTGCCGGATTTCCCTTCTCGATAAGGGCATCTGGGATCACCTCTCAACCTCATCCGTGGTAGACTGCCTCGCCTTTGACGGACGGTGGGGTATATGTATGTCAGTATGTCGCTGGTGGGGAGCCGGGTGGTTAAGGTCCGGCCCCCCGTACTAATTGCTAGATGAACTTGCCAACCACCGACGGGATTTGCCCCGTGAAAACCGGTGTAGTGCCTACGATAGTCGCAACGACTCGTACCGTAGCCTCTGGAGGCACCCGGACGTTGAGTTCGTTGTCGGCCTGAGCGGTGACGGCCTGTGCCGCCGCAACAACAGGGAAAGTTACAGGCTCGTACTGGAGAAACTGGTTGCCGTCGATTGTACCACCAAGGTCGGCGGCGGTCGCGACGACTACCCAAGCTGTGCCGTCGAGCGTGTAATCGATGGTGAAAGTGATGTCCTCATCGCCCGTGGTGAAGTCTGCATCGGCGTCCTGGTTAATAACCAGATACTTCACCATAAACGCTTGGCCTGTCGGCGCTGTGAAATACGCGGTATATGTCGCGGTAATTGCACCCGATGGCACCGACAACCGCGGCAGTTCCGTTAATGTGTTAAAACGGCCCATGATTAGAAATCTCCTGTAACAGGGCTAGTACCAAGATGTCTCTCGCCGTGTTCGGCCCTTGGACACCCGGACGAGCATTTAGAAGCTGCCCGCTCACTTTAGGTGCTTACTGATCAGCGCATCCCCCGCTGACTGGGGTCAGGCGATTAAAGGTAAAGCCTGATTACCTCATGGATCGGGCAGTCGGCCGGACCGTCCGCGGCTTGTGACGGGTAGGGCGACTACGAACTGGCTTCCCAGCCGGTCGCTGCGCCTTTGGTCGCTCAAGCCTATGGACGCTCATGTGATCGCTTCCCTTTCCTCTTGTGTCAGAGCCCGGCCGGGGCCACCCCGAGTGATCGGGTACTTCGGCTTACGGGACTGACTAACCTGTTTGGCCGTCCGTCCCCGCTTACCTACACCCTGGCCATGCTCCTCCACCACTTCCATGGTGGCTGTCTTTAGGTCCACGCCGTCGATCTCCGCGGCATCCATTGTCATCCGCTCAACCGATTTTGTGTCCTCGCTACCTGCATAGACGATCCTGGAGGCCCGGCCCTCTCGATCACGGATGACCGCAGATCGAACCGGCTGTCTCATGGAGATACCGGGGAACTGGCCGGACTCCAGAATTTCGTCTAGCTTTGTCACAGCTTCAGGTTACCTAGACCTGCTGCTCGTTGGTCAACTGGATGACACGCGCTGGGAACGGCCCAAGTCGCTGTCCGTAGTCGGTCATGGCACGGACGATGGCGCCCGGCCACTCAACCTCCTCGAACGGCTTGGTGTCCCAGTCCTTCGCAACGCCGAGGATGATGGCGTTGTTCTGGAAGGCCACGCCCTGGTTAGGGGCTGTGATCGAGCCGATCGTCTGGTTGATGTACTGTGAGACGAAGATCGGCAGGCGTAGGATCATCCCCAAGAAGGAGTCCTCCAAGGAGGGACTGACGCTAATCAGGTTCTCCAGGAAGCCGGGGATGACGCGCGACTGGTTGGTCGAGTCCGCGGCCACACCGAGGTCGGTCAGGAGGTCTTCCTCGGCGAAGGCGCTGATCACGACGGACATCGGGGGACGGGCAGGACCACCGTTGGCCCTGGAAATCGTCCTGAACAGCCGTCGAATCGTCCGGAGGTCGGCAAGCGTCATGTCGGCGTCTCCACCTGCGAGGTCCTGGACCCCAGTGTCGTCGCCTGTGGCCAGCAACCGGACCTCAAGGGCCTCGGCCGCAGCCTTCGCCTGCTCGTCACCGGCCATAGCCGCCAGGTCAATCGCCGGGAAGCGAAGGGCTCTGGAGCTAATCCGGTATGTGATTTGGAGTTCGTTGGTGGTCAGGTCAAGCGTGTCGATGCCCATGGCCTGCGTGACAGCGATCTCGTCGCCGTCCGTGTAGTCCTGAGCCTCGAAAGTCTCGGTCTGGAACGGGATACGCACACGGTCCTGACCGCGCGGAATCTCCCGCCTATCCACCAGATTCCCCATGACGGCATACTCCAACTCCAGGACCTCCGCGGCCTGGTTCACGATGTCAATCACTTCTGAGAAATTGGCTATGCCACTTGTTGTGTCTCCGAAGATAGGGATTATAACCACCCACTTTCTGTTACTTGTTGTAGTTTCGTTGAGTACCGCGCACTTTGTCGGACTAACGATAGGATGTCATTGTAACGCCCGACAAACCAAGAGTAGCACGGCTTATTCTCAAGTTTCTCTGGCGTTCGACGGGTAATCCGCCCAACACCCGTAGCCCGGAGTAGGGCCGAAATGATCTCCACGTCGGTATTAACGACCGTGATCCGCCAATGCCCACCACCTGTACGGCAAGCCGCACATGATTTATGGGCGTTATAGAGACGAACGTTACCTTCGCCTTCGATCATCGCCCCGATATATGCCCTTTCAGGCTCGGTCATCTCGCGTACCTCACAAGGCCGCAGTTGGTAACCCATTAATGACTTCCTTTCGGTAAAGGGAAAGGCCCCACCGATTAGATGGAGCCTTGCCTGCTGAGGAGAGGAGAGGAGAGTATTTTCGTTTCAGATCGCTCGGTCTATGCGCGGGATGAACCGCCCATCCCCGATTTCGATATCGTCTGTCGGATGCGCTCCCTAAACTCCGCATCATCGGGTCCCTTACCCTCACGACGCTGTTTTGCCATCGTCTGGAGGTCCCGAGCCCCTTGACCAGCCGACTTGACCTGCGGCTTCCGCTTGGTATTACCAGCGTTCGCCCGGTCCTTATCGATGGCTGATCCTGTCGATGCAGAGCCACCTTCTCCACCATCACCTTCTGCGTCGGCCGCGGCCTTAGCCACGGTTTGCCTTACGCGATAGGAGTTGGCAGCAGTTAGCCATGTACGGTATCCGACGCGATTAAACGGGAAAGTCGTTCGATCCGTAGGATCAATCGCCTTCCAGTCATCGTCGCTGATGCCGGATTTTCCGTACTCGGCAAACAAGGCTTTGATGTCTTCCGCCCAGTTTTCCTTCAGGATGTCCTGTTCCACCTGGGTAGCGATCTGTCCGACGACCTCGCGCTGCTTGGACTGAAGCCCAACCTTAGCGAGTTCTGTCAAGCGGGGGTCCTCCTGGCTGGAACGATCGTCAAACCCCGGACCGTAATCCATCTTGGGTTTGCTCTGAGATGTATCCGCTGGCTGTCGTAGCTTGTCGTAATCGCCAAGCAGTTCGACGAGCTTGGGGTTCATCTCACTGTATCGTCCTTGCTGGAGGTACGCCCGGTTCTGATCAACCAACCCTTGGACGCCCTGGTTCACACGCTGTTCGAGTGTTAAACCAGCTTGGCCATCCCGATTTTTGTCTCCTGGGGCACCGTCACCTGGAGAACCGCCTTGGTCCGCCTGGTTCGGATCGCCACCGGAAGAATCGGCGGGAGCACCTTCATCTGTATTCGGCATGTTAGCCTCCTCGGTGGGCTTCACCGTCAATTAAGACGATTGCCTACTTACTTCACCATTGCACTACCGCTATTATAAACTATCAATATTGGTTTGTCAATACCCCGCGACCCCAGATGTGTACCATCCGTGCCCGGACCTTACTCGCCTCAAGCCCGGCGAACCCCAGAAACACCACGATCGCCAGCGGTTTAAGAGCCGTGGGGATCTGCGGGAAGTGCGACGTGTCCCACAGCACATCAGAGAGGAGTTCCCCCACGATAACCGTGCAGGTAGTCAGGCCGATGAACGAAATCACCGCCATTAGGGGGTGTTTACCCCGTTTATCCGGCAATTTCGAGACCTCCGGGGGCTAGGTCTGGGAAGAATACCTGGAGATCGGGGTGCTGGGTCCAGAACCGGGCTCGGGCTATATTGCGGCCGGAATTAAGCGCCCGAATAGCTAGGTTCTTGTCGGCGCCAGGCACGCCTGGCAATTGCATGATGGTCTGGATAAGGTTCTGTTCGCCCCGAGTGACTCGGTTCAGCGCGTTAGCCTGAGCAATGACCTTGGAGGCTCGCTCGGAGTCAATTAATGACATGCCCTGATACCGTGGGATGTCGTAGTAAGCGTTTAGGTGCTCCCGCGTCGCCTCATACTGTACCTCCAGTGGGGTCAGGCTGGATTGGTGCTGACGCTTGATCTCCTCCTGTATCCATGGAGGCTGTTTGGCCAGGAAGTTAAGCCGGGCATCAAAGAACGCTTTCATATCATCACGTAGGATCAGACCATCGCCGTCGATGTCGACCGGCTCTAGCTGTTGGAACTCCCGTGTCGCAAACGCCACCGGGTCATCACTGATACCCTTCTGAGCGCGGTTGAGCCACGCCTGGATATTGGGCTCACGCCGCAGTCCCTCGACCTGGAACACGGCCTGGGTGCGGCTATCACTCCGGGCATCGCGCCATTCCTTGGGTGTGATCTCCCCAGCCTCGAACCGCTGGTCCAGAAGGCGTTGCTGTCTACCTACCGGCGCCCAGATGGAGTCCACAGTCCGGAAGTAACCCTCACGGGCCTGGCGTAGATTCCGTGACTTGCCATCCTCGGTGATGTTGGGCAGGGAGATGAATTCCTTGAAGCCAGGGACCTCGGCAAACACCTGCTGTTGCTGAGCACGGTCTAGCTTGCGGAAGCCCTGGATGACACTGCCGCGCTTACGCTTGGTCTCGACTCCAAAGTTGTCCAGACGCTCGCGGACCGCATCGATCACGCCTGTCTCTTCGGGGGAGACGTAGCGCAAGCCGGGAAGCTGGGAGAGAGCAAAGTCACGAGCCGCAACGGACTTCCGAGCAGAGGCCAACTCATTGGCGCGAACGCTGTCCCGAATGTCTACGATCTCATCGGGGAAAAGCTCACGGCCTGCCTGGACTTGAGCCTCTTCAATCTTCTTGGTGATCCGAGAAGCAATCTCCTGCTCCACAGCCCGGTCAAACAGGGAGTTGGAGCCCCCCACGAATGGTATGTTGAACCCCTGAGACTCATTGATCCCCATGGTCGCGCTGATGTCGCGTAGCCAACGGAACTCAGGTAGGGACCCAAAGACAAACTGGGGGTCGATTTTGGACTCGCCCGTGGTGATACCCGTCTGGTTGAGAAATCCGCCTACCGTTTCGGTGGCCAACTGCATGCGGGGGCCGGGGTAGAACCCTAGTGACTCGAAGAAGTTACCGATCTGATTAACCGGGTGGTCACCCTCGAAGATGAAGCTCTCACCCTTCCTAGCCATGATGGGAAGCATAGACATGCGGAGGTGGGGAGCGAAGAAGAACCCGCCGCTGAATCCCATACCGAGGTCTCCATACGCACCGGACTGGATAAGACGATTCATGCCGAAGATGTAGCCCGGCCTCTCAACGAATTGACGGGCCAGGTAACCGGGGAGACGAAGGCCCCACACCGGAAACAGGGAGAAGAAACCAGCCAACCTATCAACGCCGGTCTGGAAT
>CAJXNA010000121.1 GCA_913056415.1 uncultured Chloroflexota bacterium
GGTATGCCGTAGCGGAGGACGCCGCCGGGCCTTGGCCAGGCCTCGAACAGCTTGACCCCGTGGCCAAGGAGCGCCAACTGCTCGGCGGCGGCCAGGCCGGCGGGCCCGGAGCCGACTATGGCCACTCGCTTACCGGTGGGCGGCGGCAGCTGGGGGACGGGACGCCCGCCCATCGCCTGCTGCTGGTCGGCGATGAACGCCTCCAGCTTGCCGATGGCGACCGAGATCGCCACCTTGCCAACGACGCAGTCGCCTTCGCAGAGGGCCTCCTGGGGGCAGAGGCGACCGCACATGTCGGGCGCGGGGTTGGTGCTGCGGAAAACCTCGGCCGCGCCCAGGAGGTCGCCCTCTTCCAGCTTGAGGAGAGCGCCGGGGATGTCGTTGTCTAGGGGGCAGGCCTTGATGCAGGGGGCGGCGGGGCACTGGATGCAGCGGGTGGCTTCCAGTTGAGCGGTGGGGAGGTCGTACCCCAGGTAGACCTCGTCCCAGTTCTTGACCCGCTGCTTGGGGTCCTGTTTGGGGACGGGCTGGAAGGGGATCTTCAGCCGCGCCTTGCGGTCTATCTGCTTCTCGGTCTTCGCGGCCTCTGTCATCGCACTGTCTTGCCCACGTCCATTCTATTGCTTAAGACGCGGGTAAGCGCCAGAGTAATGCGCGCTCCATGGCAATTTAGCCCGTCAAGCGGATTCAGTGAGGACGAAGCGGCGCTGCCAGAGGAGGCCGCGGCCGGGGGCGAACAGGAAGGCGAGGAAGAAGAAGCCGGTGGCGGTGAGGACGATGGCGGCGGAGGCGGAGACGTCGGCGTACCAGGCGATGTAGAGGCCGCCGAGGGCGGAGAGGGCGCCCACCAGCGCGCCGATCGCCATCATCGGCGGCAGGCGCCGGGTGAGGAGCTGGGCGGTGGCGGGGGGCGCCACCAGCATCGCCAGGACAAGCACTATCCCCATCACCTGTAGGGCGATCACGACCGTGAGGCCGATGAGGGCCAGCAGGCCGTACTGCATAGCGGCCACGGGGACGCCGGTGGCGGCCGCCATGGAGGGGTCGTAGGCGGTAAACAGCAGCTCCTTGTAGAAGAGGGCGACGGCGATGAGGATGAAGGCGCCCAGGCCGACGGTGAGCCAGACGTCGGTCCAGCTTACCCCCAGGACGTTGCCGAAGACGAAGCTGAACAGGTCGACGACGTAGCCGCTCTGTGTGCTGACGATGAGGATGCCGAGGGCGAAGCCCGAAATGAATACGATACCGATGGCGGTATCGTAGCGGACGGAGCCGCGGCGGGCGATGAAGCCGATGGAGAGGGCGGTCAGGAGGGCGGCTACGGCGCCGCCCAGATGCAGGTTGAAGCCCAGCGCGAAGGCGATGGCGACTCCGCCGAAGCTGGCGTGGGGGAGAGCGTCGCCGATGAACGCCATCCCCTTGAGGATGACGAAGCTGCCGACGACGGCCGCCACCACGCTAACCAAAACGGCGGCGATGAGGGCGCGCTGCATGAACTCAAACGTCCAGGGCTCGCGCAGGAGATACAGCAGCTCGTTCACGGGCCGACGAGTGTCCTTTCGCCGCCTGGCAGGACGAGGAGGTGACGCTGGAAAGCGGCAGCCAGGAGCTGCTCCGTGAACACCTCGCTCGGCCGGCCGAAGGCGACCACCTTGCGGTTGAGGAGGACGGCGTGGTCGAAGTTGGCGGCCACGCAGGAGAGGTCGTGGGTGGCCACGAACAGAGTCTTATCTTCTCTCCGCAGCTCCTCGAGGAGGCGGAGGAGGTCGTGCTGGGCGGTGGCGTCCAGCCCGGCCAGCGGCTCGTCCAGGAGGACGAGGTCGGCCTCCTGGGCCAGCGCCCGCGCGATCAGCATCCTTCTCTGCTCACCTCCCGATAGCTCGCCGATGCGCCGTTGCGCCAGGTGCGCCAGGTGGACGCGCTCCAGGGCGGCCATGGCGATCTCGCGGTCTCTACCTCCGGGCCGGCGGATGAGGCCTACACGCCCGTAGCGGCCCATTAGGACCACGTCCACCACGGTGATCGGGAAGCTCCAGTCCACCAGCTCCGACTGCGGCATGTACCCTATGTGGCCGCGGCCGGACCTTCCCGGGGGGCCGGAGATGCGCACCTCTCCCCGCCAGGGCTTGTGCAGGCCGAGCATCACCCGCAGGAGGGTTGACTTGCCGGAGCCGTTGGGCCCGACTAGTCCGGCCAGGCAGCCGCGCTCTACGGAGAAGGTGACGTCCTCCAGGGCGACGTGTCCGTTGTAGCCGGCGCTGAGGTTACGCACCTCCACCGCGGGGACGAAGGCCGGTGAGTTGTCAGGCATGGGCGTCATACTCCCAAACAGCGGGCGAGCTCGTCCGCGTTGAAACGCATTAGGTCGATGTAGGTGGGCACCTGGTCATCCAGGGCGCCGCTATACAGGGTGCAGACCTCAACGTCGGTGTCGTCAGCGGCCTGCTTGAGGACGCTCGCCGTGGCGCCCAGCTGGGGCTCTTCGAACACCGCCGCGACGCCGGCCTCCTCGATCGTTTGCACCAGATCCGCGATATCCGCGGCGCTGGGCTCCTGGCCGGGGCTCACCGATACGACCGCCGCTACCTCAAAGCCAATGTAGTCGGCCAGGTAGCCGAACGCGTCGTGGGTCGTTACCAGCTTGCGCCGCTCCGGCGGCAGGGCGGACAGTTTATCCTGAACGTACTCGTCCAGCTCATCAAGACGGGTGAGGT
This sequence comes from uncultured Chloroflexota bacterium, assembly GCA_913056415.1. GTDB lineage: Bacteria > Chloroflexota > Dehalococcoidia > SM23-28-2 > RBG-16-64-32 > JADFNQ01. The sequence goes on from CAJXNA010000121.1 coordinate 2,715, forward strand.
AGTCCTGGTAGTTCTGCTCATACTTCGCGGCACCCTCGGGGTCGGTCTCCGTGAGGGCGTCGCGGATGATGCGAACGTACTCGCGGGCGTTGTCCACGCTCAGCCATAGGTGGGGGTCAGTCTCGCGCATGGTGGCGCCCGCGTCCGCAGCCTCCTGGGCGAGTTCTATGAGGGAGGCGGCGTTGGGCAGATTGGGCTCAATGACGTTGAGGATCCCAGGTTCCAGATCGAAGCCGTTGGCGAAGGCGAGGTGCGCCTCCGTGACGCGCCGCACATCTTGGGGTGTGGGCTCGTAGGTGTGGGGGTCTGCCCCGAAGGGTAGCAGCGCTGAGACCTCCACTCTTTCGCCTCCAATCTGACGCACGATGTCTTCGAACACGACAAGAGTGGTGATCACCTTCACCTGCGGCTCTGATTCGTTTCCGGGGTCGTCCGCGTTCGCGCCGCAGGCGGTGAGCGCGAGGGCGGCGAGGAGGGCGGCGACGGCGGCGGGGCGGAACATGGGCGGGCGCTGCCTCATGCTTTGGCGGCCAGGGCTAGAGAGCTCCGGCAGGAGGCGCAGCGGCCGTAAAACTCCAGCCAGTGCCCTTCTATCTCGTATTCGGTGGCCGCCGCCAGTTCCCGCACCAGACCGGCGACGGCGCACTCGTCCAGGTCCTGGACGTTGCCGCAGGAGACGCAGACCAGGTGGTGGTGATGGCCGCGGCGGCTCACGCGGTAGTGCAGGCTGCCGTCCTCCAGGAGGACGCGGCAGACGATCTCGAGGTCCGTGAGGAGGCGCATGGTGCGGAAGACGGTGGCGCGGCCTACGGCGCGGGCCTGGCGCAGTACGTCTTCCACGGAGAAGTGGCCGCTCTGGGCGAGCACGGCGGCGATGACGGCCACGCGCGAGGGGGTGATCCTGTGATCGAGCGCCTCCAGCTTGCGGATGACGGATTCTAGTTCGGGCATAGTTATGATACCTGGTATCAGTGAGACGTAGTATCGTCTGTATCCGTATGATTGTCAAGCGGTAGGACAGGGAAAAGCGGCTGTACTATTGCTCGAATTCAGCGAGCAGGAACATCTCGCCCGGCTCCTGCGCGTCGACGTGCTCGATGCTGACGCCAATGGCGACCGGAAGCTCAGGTAGGTCTTCCAGGTCCATTGTGAGCTGGCCGATGCCGTCCCAGGTCTGGAAGCTGCCCGCTGCATAGCTGTGATCCTGGGTCAGGAACCATACCTTGTATTCCTGTCCCTCTTGCAGGGCCGGCAGGTTGTTACAGAGGAGTGCGCCTGTCCCGGCGGAGCTGCTCCACTGGTAGACAGCACCAGCCGAGGTGGTGTGGTCGGTGGCGTCTAGCCTCACCTGCTGGACGTCGGGAGCGGCGAGAATCGCCATAAGCTGGCGCTGCTCATTCAACGTCTCGCCGGCGTCCTCGACCTGGGCCTCGAGCTGGTCGTTCTCGTCGCGCAGGTCGTCTACCTCCGCCTGCAGGAAGAACGCGAAGGTGAGGGAGGCGACGGCCGCGGCGGTTACGATGCCGGCGCCGACGGGCCAGAGCCTGCGCACAAGCTGCAGGAGTTCTGGTACCCCGCGGCGCTCTCCTCGTTCGGTCTCGGCGAGGATGCGGTTGCGGAGTGATGCGGGAGCGCGCTGGAAGGCGGTGGAGAGGGCGATGGCGGCTGCTGCCTGCTGGGCTTCGTTGAGGGAGGACCAGCAGCGCACACAGTCGGCCACGTGCTCTTCCAAACGGGCGGCCTCATCGGCTTCGGCGGCGCCCAGGGCGTAGGCGTCCAGCAGCTCCCTGACCTGCTCGCAGTCCATCAGATTCGCTCCGACCTCATCTCGGGCGCCAGCGCTGCCCGCAGCTTCTGCATTCCCAGCCGGATGCGCGTCTTGACTGTGCCCAGGGGTTGGTCCAGCCGGTCAGATATCTCCTGCTGGGTAAGGCCGCCGAAGTATGCTAGCTCGATGACCTGGCGCTGCTCCGGGGGGAGCTCCGTGAGGGCGGCGCGGACGGTGCGTGCCTGCTCGGCCAGCTGGGCGTTGAGCGCCGGGTCGTTAGCTTCTCCGGCCGGGATTTCCCGTTCTTGCTCCTCTGGGGAGGCCGTCTCGTGACGCAGGCGGCGGCCGCGGGACCGTATCTCGTCAACGGCGCGGTTGCGGGTCACGGAGATCAGCCAGGTGAGGAAGCGGCCGCGCTCGGCAACGTAGCTTTCGGGCTTCCGCCACAGGCGGACGAATATCTCCTGGGAGACGTCCTGTGCCAGGTGAGCATCTCGCAGGACCCGTAGAGAGGTTGAGTACACTAGATCACCGTACCTGTCGAATATAGCCTCAAAGGCGCGCTTGTCCTTGCGGAAGAGCCGCCGCATGAGCTCTTCGTCACGAAGCTGCTTGTAGTCCGAGTCACTAGACGATACGTTCACGTGCGCCTTGCTAGATTTGTTCTCTACCGAGGGAGCTGCCGATTCGGAATCCATTCTACACGGCAAAACCTGGCTCATGCACCCAGCGTTAATTACACTGGGGCAGGTGAGAAGGAGGTGCCGGTGTTTCGTCCTTTGACAGTTAGTCTTTCGGCGTTCATTCTTTCGCTGGCGATAGTCACCGCCGCCTGCGGCGGTGACTCGGGCGAGTCCAGCGCTACGGCGACAGCTACGATGGCCTCGCCTACGCCGCAGGCGGACACTACGACCGACGATAAGGACCCGCTGTACGCGCCGGACGTGGTGGAGGAGCTGACGCCCTCGGTTGTGCACATCCTCAGCGAGGCGGCTACCCTGGACGTATTCGGACAGGTCACGCCGACGCGGGGGGTGGGTACTGGTTTCATCATCGATGAGGAGGGACATATCGTAACCAACAACCACGTCATCACGGTGGACGGCGGCCAGCCGGCCCAGCAGATCACCGTCACCCTGAGCGATGGTCGCCAATTCCAGGCGCGCATCGTCGGGCGGGATCCGCCCAACGACCTGGCGGTGCTCCAGATCGATGCCGACGGCCTGACGCCGGTGGAGCTTGGCAGCTCCGAAGCGCTACAGGTGGGCGATGACGTACTGGCCATAGGCAACGCGTTTGACCTCCCCGGCGGGCCGACGGTGACCAAGGGGGTGGTCAGCGCCAAGGGACGCTTGATCCAGCAGGACGGCATAACGATCCCGGACGTGATCCAGACGGATGCGGCTATCAACCCCGGGAACTCCGGTGGGCCTCTGGTGAACAGGTTCGGCCAAGTTGTGGGAATCACCACCGCCGTGATCCGCGGTGATGCCGAGGGGATCGGCCTGGTGATCTCCATCGATAGCGCACGGCCCATAGTAGAGGAGCTGATCGAAGAGGGGCAGGTGGAGCGAGGCTTACTGGGCGTGACCATCACGGAGATTACGCCGTCTCTGGCCGAAAGCTTCGACCTGGCGGTGGAGCGCGGCATCGGTTTGCGGGACGTGTCTGATGGCGGTCCGGCCGATGAGGCTGGTCTCCAGCCTGGGGACATCATCGTTGAGCTGGGGGGTGAGGAGATTAGCAACTCGGGTGACCTGTTCAAGGTGCTGACAGAGAACCGGGCCGGAGACACGGTCACCGTGGAGTTCTATCGCGATGGAAGCCTGGAGAGTACTGAGGTCACGCTGGGCTAGCGCATGCTATAGTGGAATCCGGCATGCGCTACGTGGACGCGCTGAAGAGGACCCTGGAGGTAAAGTCGCCGCCGCGGCGTATCGTTTCGCTGGTACCCAGCCTGACGGAGGCGTTGTTCGCGTTCGGTCTGGACAAGGCGGTGGTGGGCGTCACCACATTCTGCGTGGAGCCGAAGGAGGCCGTCGCCGCCAAGCTAAAGGTGGG
>CAJXNA010000122.1 GCA_913056415.1 uncultured Chloroflexota bacterium
TGAGACCTCGACCGGCTTGTCCGAGAGCAGGTCATCGTTTGAGAAGCGGTAGATCCACTTCTCGGTGTTGGTCCAGTTGGTGTGGACCTCGAAACGGTCGATGTCACATACAACGAGCAGCGGGGGATTCCCGAGGGCTTCCCGGTAGTCGGACACTTGTTTGTAGGCCGCGGCCAGGTTCTTGCGCTTGCCTTTGTATTCCCAGGCGAAGCGGCCCTTGAGCCAGACATCGGCGAAGCCTTCGCCATCGGGTTTTCTGGCGCCTTTCTCGAAAGCGTAGAAGTCGCCGCTCGGGTCCGCCTCGTTAGGAGTAGGCTCACCCAACAGGCGGCAGAGGTCGATGAAGTGCTCTTGGGCCGCAGCCCGTTCGCGCCCCTTGGAGGCGGCCCACTTCCGGACAAATTCGGCTGGCGTCATCGTGCCCGCATTATAGAACGGATGGCCGTCCCCGTGGAGCAGTCGCCCCGCCACGGCCCCTAGCCAAGGGCCATCGCCCGCTCCACCGCGTCCACCTCGGCCGGAACCTCGGTCATCTCGGCCTGGTCGGCGAGAGCGGTCTCCGGGTCCTTCAGGCCGTGACCGGTGATCACACAGACCACGGTCTTTTCGGCCAGGTCCAGCCGCGGCCCCGCCTTCAGCAGGCCGGCCACGCAGGCCGCCGACGCGGGCTCAGCGAAGATGCCCTCTTCCCGGGCGAGCAGATGGTAGGCGGCCATGATCTCATCGTCGGTAACGGCATCGATAGCGCCGCCGGACTCGTTGCTGGCGGCGAGGGCGCCCTTCCAGCTGGCCGGGTTACCGATGCGGATGGCGGAGGCTACGGTCTCCGGGTTCTCCACGGGCTCACCCCGGACTATGGGTGCGGCGCCGGCGGCCTGCCAGCCCATCATCCGCGGCTTCCGGGCGGCGATCTCCGCCTGATAGTACTCGACGAACCCGCGCCAGTAGGCGGTAATGTTCCCCGCGTTGCCCACCGGGATGAACAGCAGGTCGGGGGCGTCACCCAGAGCGTCCACGATCTCGAAGGCGGCGGTCTTCTGTCCCTGGATGCGGTTGGGGTTGATGGAGTTGACCATCGCCACGGGGTGGCGGCCGCTGATCTCGCGCGCGATCTCCAGGGCGGCATCAAAGTTCCCCTGAATGGCGAGGACGCGGGCGCCGTGCGCGACCGCCTGAGCCAGCTTACCGCGGGCGATATTGCCGCGGGGCACCAGCACAAAGGCGTCCAGGCTGCAGTGGGCGGCGTAGGCGGCAGCGGAAGCGCTGGTGTTGCCGGTAGAGGCGCAGAGCACCGCCCGCGCCCCCTCCTCAACCGCCTTGGCGACGGCGACGACCATGCCGCGATCCTTGAAGGAGCCCGTGGGGTTGCACATCTCCAGCTTGAAGTACAGCCGCTGGCAGCCGACCCGCTCGCCCAGGCGGCGCGAAAGCACGAGGGGCGTCTCGCCCTCCCCCAAATACAGATCGGGGGTGGCGTCGGTGACGGGAAGGCGGTCCCGATAGCGGTGGAGGATGCCCTCGCGGGCGCTACTATTGCTCGGCCTTGAAATCACTCCGGGTCAGCTCCTTGATCTCCTGGGTCAGCGCCTCCAGCTGGCGGCGCCGCTGCTTCTCCATGGTACGGACCAGCCGCTTGAGCTGCTCGAACACCGTCTCACGCTGCTGTCGCACCTCCTCCGCCAGCTCCATGAGGCGATCGGCCTGCCTCTGAGTGCGCTGATCGAGGCGGGCCAGGCCCTGGACGAACTCGGCGGTGCGCTCAGACAGTTCCGTGGTGGAGGACTCCATCTTGCCCAGATGCTCGATCATCTGCTGCCGCTCGAAGCGGGCGCGGTCCAGCTGCTCTTTGATCTCCCGCGTCAGACTCAGCTCTCGCTCAAACTTTGCGACCCGCTCCTCCTCGCGGTGAACCCTCTCCTCGTACAGGGTCACCCTCTCCTCCATCTCCCCGTCGCGCTTGTGGAGAGCTTCGATGTCGGTGGAGAGAGCGTCCATCCGGTGCTCCAGGCGCAGGGCGGTCTCCAGGTTGCGGGCGCCCCGGCTAGCGAGCTCCCCAACCTCATGGCCCAAGGTCTCCTGAGAATGGCGAAGCTCCGCAACCGCCTCCTCCACGTGACGCAGAGACTCCTCCAGACGCTGGATGCGGCTCTCGAACTGGCCCACAGATTGCGCGGCGGCCTCCGCCTTCGTCAGGAGAGCGGCCCGCTCCCGGCGCTCGCGCTTAAGGTCAGACTGCTGCTGACGGCCCAGCTCCTCGGCGCGGCCGGCCAGTTCATTGTGACCGTCCTGGAGCCGGTCAGCCTGGCTGCGGAGCTCACGGATCCCCTCTTGAACGTCGGGCAGGGCAGCCGCCCCGCCGGAACCGCCGACGCTCTCCTCAAGCTTGTGCAGGCCGCTGTCCAGGTTCCATATCTGGTCCAGCGCCTGCTTCAGCTCATGCTCCACTTTGTGCAGAGCAGCCTTCGCCTGGCGGAGCTCCTCGTCCAGGTACTGGAGACGGTTCTCTGTGGAGGCTTCCTTTTTCTCCACACTCATGTTAGTCGTCCACCCTCAGCAGGTTCCCGATGCTGACCACTTCAGGAAGATCACGAACCTGCACGGCGGTCGCCTGCACCGCCTCCTCACGGGCAGGGTGCGTCATGATCACCAGCTCCGCGGTCTGGGCCGCCTCGTCCGTCTCCTTCTGGATGACCGAGGCGATGCTTACCTCGTGGTCGCCGAAGGCGCGGGCGATACCGGCGAGGACGCCAGGCCGGTCGACCACCTCCAGGCGAATATAGTAACGGGTCACCAGCTCTGCCAGGGGCTTAATGGCCACCTCGTCGGTGTAGCGCCAGGGAAAAGGACGGCCACCCTGGACGATAGCGCGGGCGGCGTCCAGAACGTCCGCCATGACGGCGGAAGTGGTGGGTAGAGAGCCCGCTCCGGCACCCTGGAAGAGGACCCGCCCGCTGAGATCGCCCTCGATCTGCACGGCGTTGAGAACACCGTCCACCTTGGCCAGCAGCTGCTCCTCCGGCACCAGGGTTGGGTGAACGCGCACCTGCAGGGATGAGCCCTCCCGGCGGGCGACGGCCAGCAGCTTTATGGCGTAGCCAAGCTCGCGGGCGTAGCGGAAATCGCGCGCCGCCAGGCCGCTGATCCCCTCGCGACGAATGTCGTCAGGGCCGATGTGGGTGTGGAAGGCCAGGCTGGCGAGGATCGCCAGCTTGTAAGCGGCGTCGTGCCCATCGATGTCGTTGGTCGGGTCGGCTTCGGCATAGCCCAGCTGCTGCGCCTGGGCCAGGGCAGTGGCGAAGTCCAGGCCATCCCTGCTCATGCGAGTGAGGATGTAGTTGGTGGTGCCGTTGATAATGGCACGGACACTGGATATCTCGTTAGCGGAAAGGTCGCGCTTGAGGGGAGAGATGATGGGAATGCCGCCACCGACGCTGGCCTCGTAAAGGATATCCACCCCTTTCTCGGCCGCCAGGCTTAGCAGCTCCGGCCCGTGTTTGGCCATCACCTCTTTGTTGGCGGTAACCACGTAACGGCCGCGGGAGAGGGCATCCCTAATGAGACCGTAAGCGGGATGCTCACCGCCTAGCAACTCTACGACGATGTCCACATCGCCGGATACGGCCTCCTCCGCATCGTCCGTAAGGAGGCTGGGGTCAAGCTTGACCGCCCGCTCCTTGTCCAGGTGACGTACGAGGACACGTCGCAGCGCGAGGGAGGCGCCGACGCGCTGGGAGTAGGTGTCAGCTCTCTCCCTGAGAGCGCCGGCGACGCCGCCGCCAACGACTCCCAGACCCAGCAGCACGATGTTTACCTGTGCGGCCACCGCACCACCACCGCTAGCCCCCTTGACCTCCTGTAACCGGGACCGATTGTTGGGTGTAGGCGCGGTCGACAGCCCACTCAGCCTTCTTTTGATCGTAGTTGTCTGCGCCCGGGACAACGCTGATCACGATGTCGAGGGACTGCCTCTTCTCCTGAACCCAGCTGTCGAATGCACGCCTGGCCAGCGGCGTTCTCTGGTCCTCCTCAACTTCGCGGTCCTCGGCCTTCTCCTCCATCTCGATGACCAACACCCCCTGGGGCAGAGGGATGGTGGTGATCTCGTTGGGCTCCAGTGCGAACACCAACTCCTCCGTAGAGGCGTCCAACACGCCTCTCGGCACCCAACCCACTTCGCCGCCGCTGTCCTTGGTCCCCACATCCAGGGAGTTCTCGGCAGCCAGGGCAGCAAAATCCTCGCCCGCCTCTATCTGATCCCGAATCTCCTGCGCCGTCTCATCCGTGGTGACCAGTATCTGGCGGTAGCGTACGGACTCCGCCGATGGGGAGAGCTCAGCCTCAAACATCTCCAGCAGCTTGACCTGGAGAACCGCTGCCTCAATCATATCGCTAAATTCCAACTCAGAGAGGCCGCTGCGGGCCAGCTCCTGCTGGTAGACGACATCGAAGGTTTCGTCGTCAGCGGTGATGCCCAGGCGGGTGGCGATCTCCTGCAGTATCTCCTCTTCACTGGCGGTAATGTCGAACTCGTCCGCGAAGCGGCGCACTATCTCCTCCTGGATAAGGAGCTCTGACGTCGCCGGCAGGGCGGTAACCGGTTGGGTGGCGTCCGTGCCCTGACCACCTAACTGGTCCACGTATATCCTCAGGCGGTTGCTGAAGTGGTCCAGCCGGAAGCGGGTATCATCCACCCGGACTGCGGTAGACCCGGGGCGGCCCTGGGTCTCCAGATAATCGGCAAGAAATGCATAGCCGAGAATAGCCAATGCTAAGCCGATGAGCAGGCTGATGGCAACCGCCCCGTAGAACTGAAAGCCGCGTCCGAGAACGCGGCTTCCGATCGCGCCTCGGGGCCGGTCCCAGGCGGGCGTGGGTATCTTCGCCTGACGGCGCCTCTTAGGCACGCGCCGTCTCCTTCCGCGGACTAAGCCGGAGAAACATCTCGGGATCCAGCGTCGCCCCGATGTGGGGCAGGGCGTGACGCTACCGGAACGGAGTCACCCCCATACGGACATGTTCCGCCGTGTAAGGGAGCAGGGCCAGATGGCGCGCCCGCTTGATCGCCTGCGCCAGCGCCCGCTGGTGCTTGGCGCAGGTCCCCGTCTTGCGCCGCGTATCTATGCGCCCGCGGTCTGAGACGAAGCGCCGCAGAAAGTTGAAGTCCTTATAGTCTACAAACGCCATCTTCTCCACGCACATGACGCAGGGACGCCGGCGTCCCCGGCCGCGGCGCCGCGGCCGGTCCTGGTTCTCTAGATCCCGTTGCCGGGGAGCAGGACGCTCTCCAGCGGTTGAAGCGGGTGCGGCTGCAGCAGCGGGTGCGGCTGCATCGGCCTGCTCAGCAACAGGCTGCTCCTGCTCCGTCTCCTGCTCTGTCTCTCTCTCCATACTTCCTTACTCGAACGGTATCTCTTCGGCTTCGGCGGGCGCTGATACGGCCGGTTCGCCCTCATCTTGCTCCTCCGGCAGCGGTGCGCCGCCCCGACTGTCCAGGAACAGCACCTGATCCGCGACTACCTCTGTGCGAAAGCGCTTCTGACCTTCAGGGGTATCCCAGGAGCGGGTGCGCAGGCGGCCTTCCACGTACACCCGGCGGCCCTTCTGGAGGAACTGGCTGCACAGTTCCGCCAGCTTGCGCCAGGCCACGATGCTGAACCACTCGGTCTCCTCGCGTCGCTCGCCGTCCGGGGTGGTATAGTTGCGGGTCGCAGCCACCCGAAAGCTGGTCATGGCGTTGCCGTCCGCAGTGTAGCGCATCTCAGGATCCGCTCCCAAGTTCCCAATTATCATCACTTTGTTCAGACCGGCCATCTCCCCCCTCCTTTCGGGACCTCCTACTCCTCCAGTTTCACAACCAGGTGCCTAATGACGTCATCCGCTAATTTCAGATTCTCCTCAAGAGCTTGCAGGCGTTGAGGGTCAAGGCTGAGTTGCGCCACCACGTAGCTGCCCTCCTGGTGCCGGTCAATGGCGTAGGCCAGCCTACGGCGGCCCCAGGGAGTTACCTCCTTGACCTGACCACCCTGTTCAGCGATGAACTGCTGCACCCGCTCCACTGTGGCCGAAACATCGTCGTCCTCCACCTCCGGGCTTACTATCATCACCAGCTCGTAATCGCGCAAGCAACCTCCAGATGTCTAGGGACAAACAAACATGGGGCGCACCGCCTTCGCGGGCAACCCCCCACAGGCAAACGGGATTATAACACGCACCATTAACGCCAACAAGCAAGCGCCGGCGCTGGTTCAGGCCCCGACGGCCATGCGGTCGGTAATGCCGGGGGCCGGAAACGCCTCCGCCATCTCTTGCACCTCGGCCGCGATGCGCTGCAGCGCTTCTTCATCCTCCACGTTATCCACTGCGGCGGAGAACAGAGCGCCGATCCGGCGCATCTCCTCCTCACCCATGCCGCGCGACGTCACAGAGGGCGTGCCGATGCGGATACCGCTGGGGCTGAAAGGCTTGCGGGGGTCGTAGGGGATGGTGTTGTAGTTGCAGACGATCCCTGCC
>CAJXNA010000123.1 GCA_913056415.1 uncultured Chloroflexota bacterium
ATAGGCATCAGCCCTCCGTTGGCCACGATGACCAACAAGTTCAGGAGCATACCAATGCCGATTACCAGAAACCCTACCCGTCGTCGGTTCAGGATGACAAACGCCACCAGGAGAACGTAAGAGGCAGGAAAGACGAACCTGCGTAGTACATCCGCGTCCCCAAAGTCGACGTATATCACGACGGCCTGGGCTAGGAGAGCCAGGAAAACCAGCCACCCGAAGCGTATATCAATCTTCGAGAAGGCCAGCCGCCATCGCTTTGTCAAGATCCTGGAAAGGCTACCGGGGAGCTGGAGCGGGGCGGTATTCGGTTTAAGGGGCGATCGCCTTTCGGTTGCTTAGCGCCACCACAGGGCGGCGGCGGAGGACGCCACCACAGCGCCAACAACTGCAAGCGAGTACGCCAAATAAAGCAGTCGTGCTTTCATGGTACCCCTTTCTCCTTACGGATTCCCTTAAATAAGGGTATTCCATTGATACCCCAATATCATAGGGATGTCAAGGGGTCAGCGATAGAAATCGCGAAGAATTGAGGACGAACAGGAAGATCCTGTGGGTTATGGTCAAGGAAAAGCCGCCGGAAGCCTGCACAAGCTTCCGGCGGCTTTACGATTGCTTCTTCTCTAGCTCAGGAGCACCATTGCGCGACCACAGACTCCCCGCTCGCGCTGTCCGCCGGCACATAGCGGACTACATGGAGGTCAACGCTACCGCAGCCTCCGCTAAAAACTCGATGGTCCAGGACAAGAGTGCCCGGGGAGCTGTCCAGGGGAGGCTGACCACAGCCATTCCCCTGGACAGCACAGGCAGTGATGGCGATAGTGCTGTCCTGCGCGTCCGTGGACTGGAGCAGTGAGTTCTGCCCGGCTATCGCCGCCAGCAGAAGCGCCACAAACAGGACGATCAAACCCAATCTCATTTATCAGCCTCTACGCCCAGTTTGCCGGCCCATTCTCGCCGAAATCTCACCCCAAGCTCGCGGTTAACCATTCTATCGGCGAACAGCCCTAGATGAACGCGCTCTGCCCAGCAACCATGGCCAGGGCCAGCGCTACGAGCACAACCAGCAAATTAAGCTTCATCATCTTCTCCTGGTACCAGTTTGCCAGCCCCCTCTCGCCGAAATCTCGCCGTAAACTCGCCTACCTCTCCCAAATAGGAAAAAGCGGCCTTTCGGCCGCTCTCTGTGGCGTCTGATGCTATGGCTCGCGCCAGAGTTTAGCGCTCGTCTCTAATCCGGCTGCAGATCTCCTCAAACTCCGGAATCTCCTCTTCACCCATGCCCTTGGAGACGATGTCGACGTAGCTGCGGTAGCAGAAGGCGGCCGCCTCCACCTGATCGGCCAGAATGTAGTTGCTCATAAGACGGTACCAGGCGGCCTCGTTATATTCGTCCACGGTGAGTATCTGCTGACACAGGTCGGCGCTGCGCTTGTACTCACCCCGCTCGGTATAGGCGCTGGCCATAGTCGTCAGGAGCCGCATGTGCCGCTCCTCGAACTGCCATCGCATCGTCTCCACCCACTCCGTGTAGAACTCCTGGCCGAACTGGCCTGAATACAGCGCCAGCGCCTTCTCCATTAGAGAAATCGCCTCATCGCCTGCCGGAGGCAGCCCCTCTGCCTTCTTCAGCGCCTCTTGAAACTCATCCACGTCAAACCGGAAGCTGCCCTGCGGGTCTAGGATGTAACGCCCGCTGTCCTTGCCGATGCACTCCGGATAGAGGGCCTGACGCAGCCTGTAGAGGTTGGAGTGGAACAGGCTGCTGGTTTTCTCATTGGGCAGGTCCGGCCAGAGAGCGGTCACTATCTCCTCTTTCCGCAGCGGCCTGCGGTTGCAGAGGAAGAAGAAGAACATCTCCTTGCTCTTTTCGCTCCGCCACTCCAGATCCGTGACCTCCCGTCCGTTCATCTCCACCCGCAGGTGGCCGAACCCGAAAGCGGCCAGACCGGAGGCAGCCTCTTCTTGATCAGCCCCCTCATCACCGATTGCGGCGGGCGCCAGCGCGGCGCTCTTAACAATCTTCAACATGCGGGCGTAGTAGCCGTCAGCCAGCTTGTGGGCCGCAGCATACTGTACAAGAAGGAGCGCCCGGCCTGCCTCCAACTGCAGGAAGTGATCGTAGCCCAGCTCAATCACCAGCTTCGCGGCAGCGTCCAAGCAATCCAGAGCCAGCCTCTTTCGCCTCAGTGAGAAGTAGACCTCTCCCAGGTGAAAGTACGCCTTTGCCAACTCCCTCTTTGCATCCCCCTCCTTAAGCAACTTGACAGCCCGTTCCAGGGAGTCGACCGCCTCCTTTAGCTGACCACGATCGCGCTGGATGAGCCCCGTGGTGACGCTGCAGATGCCCAGCTCGAAGACACCACCCCGCTCCTCGGCCTCGGCGGTGGCCTGCTTCACTGCGGCCTCAGCCTCCCCGATATCACCGCTCATTCGCAGAGCGTTCGCCAGGCCGTCCCTGATGTGGATGCTGATATAGGCGTCATCCAGCTCGCGGGCCAGGTCCAGGGCACGACGGTACTGCCCTAACGCCTCAGCGTGCTCACCTCGGTCTCTATGGACACCGGCCAGGGAATCCAGCAAGTAGGCCTCGACGTAGACGTTACTCCGCTCCCGGGCCTTCTCCAGGCCCTGACGCGTCACCTCCTCGGAGCGCTCGAACTCGCCCTGCAGGTAGTAGAGCATCCCCAGGTTATTGAGCGTCTGCACAAGCATCTCGTCGTTGCCCAGCTTCAGCCAGCGGACGCGAGCCCGCTCCATATGACCGATAGCCTCGCTGAGGCGGCCCAGGCTGACAAGGGTGATACCCAACTGGCCGCTGACGTGGGCGATGTTGTAGGCGTCGCCCTGCGCCTGGTAGATGTCCAGGACCCCCTTCAGCTCCTCCAGCGCTTTGGCGAACTCGCCGCACATGCTATAGGTAATCCCCAGCTCCTTGCGGGCCTCCGTCAGCACGGACATCGGCCCGTCGTGCTTCAGGAGGAGGGAACGCGCCCTGCTTAGCACCTCAGTCGCTTCGTGGTAGGCGCCCTTCATACGCAGGCACATCCCCTTGGTGACAAGCGCCTCCGCCAAGGAGACCCAGTCGCCATCGGCCTCGAAGGCCTGGATTGGACGAGCGAGGACAGCGAGGGCCTGATCAAGCTGATTAAGGTAGTGTAGGATGCGGGCCTTCCAGAGAACCAGCCTGGGCTGGGCGTCCAGCTCATCCGCCGGAATCGATTCCAGCCAGTCCGCCAGCGTGTCCCACTTCCCCTGCTCGAACAGGCTGCGGCCGACACGCTCCGTGACATGGACGATGCGCTCCCACGCCCCGGCCTGGAGGAGATGATACACGGCCTCCTCCCACTGTCGCTCCCGTTCGAACATTTCGGCGGCCCGCTCATTGAGCTCCGTGAACCGCTTCGGCTCCTGTGTGCGCAGGCGACTTACCAAAAAAGCCCGAAACAGCTTGTGATAGCGATAGCGCTCTGGGTCCGCCTCCTCACGCGCAACGAACAGGTTACGCCGCTCCAGGTAGCTGATCATCTTCTCGCTGTTCTCTATCCCCAGCAGCTCGTCCAGCCACTTGGGATCCATCCTCCGCGGCACCCCGCTACCCATGAGAAACTGCTGCACATCCTCCGGCTGCACGCTGAACTGCTCCAGGCTGATGTACTGGAACAGCGTGTCCGAATCCTTGAGCCGCTCCAGCGATATCGAGGTTCGAGCGGCCTGTACTTTGTCCACCATTAGGATAAGCGCCGCCACCCACCCCTCCGTCACGTCGGCCAGGTGCTGCGCGTCATCCAGGGATATCTCCTTGTTCAACACATCGCGGTAGAGCTGGGCAACCTCATCACAGGTGAAGGCGAAGGCCGCCGTTGCCACCGTCGCCACCTCCCGGCGCACGGCCAACATCGGCAGGATGGCCAGATCAGGTTGCGTGCGCGTTGAGAGCACGAGGTGACAGTGTGCGGGCAGACGGTACATCCAGCCCTCAAACACCTGCCGTACCTCCGGCGCCGTCTCATCCAGATAGTGAAAATCGTCAACTATGAGGACAAACGGCTGATCAACCTCCTCGACAGCCGCGACCATAAGGTCTACCCAGCGCTCCACGCTCACCTCCCCGCCCCCGTTCAGCGCCTCCTCAATCTCCGCCCCAAACGAGGAGAAGCGAACCCTGCCGCAGGCCAGCCAGTAGCTGAGGAACGTCCGCAAGTCGCGGTCGCGCTCGTCCAGCGTGTACCAGCAGACGGGCGCATTCCAGCTCCTGGCAAAGTCCAGAAGCAGCGTCGTCTTGCCGTAACCTGCGGGGGCGCTGACAATCGTGACTCGTTGGGACGTGTACTCAGCCAGCAGGTCGATCAGTCGCCCACGGTTGATGATCCTCGCCCGCTGAGAGGGCAACGTTAGCTTAGCCGGATAGGGGACTGACGCCGGCTGGTTCTGCCCGCGGATATCTATACGTTCTGCCATCACTGCTCACCTGGAGCAAAGCGCATCAGCCCCTCCTAATAGAGGGGCCTTCGCTCTAACGGTAAGACGGTGAAGGGATGGCTATGTTACTGCGAATGCAGCCCATTGGCCCTAAATACGAAAATGGAGCCTGAACAGGGGCTCTGCCCCCGGCCCGCGCCCGCTAAAGCTTCCCGATCAGCGTTTTGAGAAGCGCCCGTGTCCGGTCAAGCGAGCCGCTAGCGTCATCCCCGACAGGAAACATACCGGCCAGAAAGTCCGTCGCTCCCGCCGCCGCAATGCCGCGCAGCTGCCCCTCAACCTCCTTCTCGTCGCCCACAATCGCCACCTCCGCCGGCCCCGCCGCGCCCTCAATATTCAGCATCCGTTGGTAGTTCGGCAGCGTCCCGTAAATCTGGAAAGACCTCGCCGCTCGCTCCCGGGCCTCGCCCACGTCGTCCGTCACCGCAATCGGCAAAGCAACCACCACCCGTGGCACCGCGCGTCCGGCCGCCTCGGCCGCTGAATTGATACGCGGGACGATGTGTGTCTCCAGCGTCTTCCGACCTACCATCCAGGTCACCGTCCCGTCGGCCACTTCACCAGCCAGGCGAAGCATCACCGGCGCCAGCGCCGCGATCAGCACCGGCGGCGGCTCCGGCGCAACAACCTGCACAGTCGCGCTCACACGGAAGAACTCCCCGTTAAAACTGACCCGCCCTTCCTTGAGGAGCGGCCGCAGCACGGAAAGGTACTCGCGCATATGCACCGCCGGCTTCTCGTACGACATCCCCCACATCGCTTCGATCACAGGCTTGTGAGACAATCCGATGCCCAGATTAAACCGTCCACCCGTAGCCGCCTGCGCCGTCAACGCCTGCTGGGCCATCACAACCGGATGGCGGGGATACGTCGGCACCACCGACGTCCCCAGCTCGATGCGGCTGGTCTTCTGCCCTGCCATAGCGATAACCGTGAGGACATCCGGCCCGAAGATCTGCCCGAACCAGATCCCGTCAAAGCCGTCCTGCTCAGCCTCTACCGCCGCCTCTACCTGGCCCTGCACGTCATTCGTACCACCGAAGAATACCGCTATGCGCATCGATCGCCTCCCTTACACTCTCTCGGAACCTTTACGACAAGTCCGCTTTCGTAACTAAAAACTGGAGCCGGGAGAGGGACTCGAACCCCCGACCCGCGCTTTACGAAAGCGCTGCTCTACCGCTGAGCTATCCCGGCTCCACTCCATGATAGGATGCCCCAGCGCCCGCCTTCAACCCAGGCCCCCTGCTGACAGAAGCGACCCACTGCGCCATAATGACGACAATCCCCCTATTTCAGACTGGAGACCCTCATGCTGAGAATCTGGCCGCTCGTCGGCGCGACCACACTCCTCGCCGTCCTCGCCCTCGCCTGCAACGGCAACGGCGAGGGCACACCGTCCACACAGGATGAGACCACTAGCCTGGAGCCAACACCAATGAGATACGCCGAACGACCCGAGCTCACCATAGACCCCGACAAGAAGTACACCGCCATCATAGAGACGGAGAAGGGCACCTTTCGCATCCAGCTCAAACCGGATCTCGCCATCCAGACCGTAAACTCCTTCGTCTTCCTCGCCCGCGAAGGGTACTACGATGGCGTCACCTTCCACCGCGTCATCCCCGGCTTCGTGGCCCAGGGCGGCGATCCTACCGGCACCGGCTCCGGCAGCCCCGGCTACACCCTTCCCGCCGAATTCAGCGACGTCCCCTTCGAGCGCGGCACCGTGGCCATGGCCCGCACGGACGATCCCGACAGCGCCGGCAGCCAGTTCTTCATCGTCCACCAGGACTCATTGGGGCTCGATGGGCAATTTTCGGTCTTCGGCCGGGTCGTCGAGGGCATCGCGGTCGTCGACGCCATCACCGAAGTCGAGATCGACACCTACGGGCGCTACGGCCCGATCGAACGCCCCCATCCGGTCGCGGTCGTGATCGATTCGCCGGGTGGGGACGCCAAGGCTGCTTTTCAAATCGCAAGCCTTCTAAGGAGGCATTAGA
>CAJXNA010000124.1 GCA_913056415.1 uncultured Chloroflexota bacterium
CATCGGTACGACGACCATCGCTTCCCCCTGACCGCGGACCATCGCCCAGCAGGCGGCGAAGATGAGCACCAGGTCTGGAGCTACTCCCAGCACCTTGACGTAGGGCACCACAGAAGTAACCAGGATGGCGACCATGAACGACCCGGCGAGAGCGATGGCGTACTTCACGGGCCTTCCAGCCTGGCGGGCCGGAAATTGGTAATGATCAATACCGTATCCAGGGATGAGAGGTCTGCCGCGGGCTCCATCGTAGCCCGCTTGGCCAGCGCCTGGGGCTTCTCCTCCACGGATGTCACGCTGCCCAGGAGAAGCGTTCGCGGATAGTTGCCGCCCAGGCCCGATGTGATGACCAGATCGCCCTCCTGTATCTGCGCCTCCGTGGGCAGCATCTCCAGGGATAGTCTGCTGCGCAGGTCGCCGACCGCCACTCCCCGCGCCTCGGAGCCTTCCTCGCCCCCGGTAAGTACGGCGATGTTCACGGCGTTGTTAGGGTCCGAGATCAGGCGCAACCAGGCGAACTCTTCGAATACAAGGGATACCACGCCCACCAAGCTGCCGCTTTTGGATAGCACCACCATCCCTTCGTCCAGGCCGTCTTTGCTGCCGCGGTCGATGGCCAGGGCGCGCTTGAAGCCCGAGGGGTCCTGCGCGATGACGTCCGCCACTACGAACACGTCGTCAGGGCGGTTTTCCTTGACCCCCAGCGCCTCCTCCAGCTCCTGCAGGCGTCGCTGGGCATCCTCAGTGGCGGCCGTCTCTGTCTGAAGGCGCTCCAGCTCTTCTCGCAGCCTCTCGTTCTCGCGCACCAGGTCGCCACGGTTGAATATCCCTCGGAAGAAGTCTGAGATGGGATCGGCGACATCGCGGAGGCCGTTCTCCATGGGGGCGGCGATGGTGAGGGAGAGATTCTGCAGCGGATCAAGGGTGCGATTTTCGGAGAGGAGGATGCTGAACAGGCTTACGCTCACAACCGCCAGCGTCCACCAGAGCAATCGCATCGTTCAGTGGCCTCACCCACCCTGACCCCGCACCGGCTGCGCCGTGCGTGGGCGTCTAGCGCGGTGCCTTTCGCGTATTGAGCCTCGCCTGCACCTTCTTTAGGATTTCCGCCTCTTCCAGCACCTCTCCGGCGCCGCGGACCACGCAGGTGAGAGGGTCCTCTCCCACGTAGACAGGGAACCGGGTCTCCTGAGCCAGGCGGCGGTCCAGCCCCCTGAGGAGGGCGCCGCCACCGGCCAATACGATTCCCCGACTCATGATGTCCGCCACCAGCTCCGGCGGTGTGGCCTCTATGGTCTGACGCACAGCGTCCACGATGGCACCCACGGAGCCCGAGAGAGCGTCCCGGATCTCCACGCTGCTTACCTCGACGGACTTGGGCAGGCCGGTGGCCAGATCGCGGCCCCTCAGCTCCACGGAGACCTCATGTTCCAGCGGGAAGGCGGAGCCGGCCTCGATCTTGACCTCCTCAGACGTCCGCTCACCGATGAGCATGTTGTGCACCTGTCTCGCATAGCCGGTGATCTCCTGGTCCATCTCGTCGCCGGCTATGCGGATGGAGGTGGAGACGACGATTCCGCCCATGGAGATCACGGCGACTTCGGTGGTGCCACCCCCGATGTCGACGATCATGGAGCCTCCGGGCTCCATGATCGGCAGGCCGGCCCCAATTGCGGCGGCCATCGGCTCCTCTACCAGGAAGGCGGCGCGCGCGCCAGCGTTGATGGCGGCGTCGTGAACCGCCCGCTTCTCTACCTCCGTTACGCCGGAAGGAATGCCTACCGACACGCGAGGCCGCGGCAACCCGAAGCTGGTACGGTCGTGAACGGAGCGGATGAAGTAATGTAGCATCTTCTCCGTGACGCCGAAGTCGGAGATGACGCCGTCTCGGAGGGGCCGCACGGCCACGATATCGGAGGGGGTGCGGCCGACCATTCGCTTGGCCTCAGCACCGATGGCCAGGATCTTCTTATTGACGCGATCGATGGCGACCACAGACGGCTCGTCGATGACGATGCCGCGACCCTTGACCATTACCAGGGTGTTGGCAGTCCCCAAGTCGATGGCCACATCGTGGGAAAACATGCCTAACAAGGCGTTCAGCGGATTGAGGGGCAATCTTTCCTCCTGTGTTGGGGCTGAGACCTACAGCATTATAACGTGTCGCTAGACATAGCTGCAAAAACGGCGGCTAAAACTCCAAAGTATCTCAACGCCGGAGGCAACTCGTAGCTACGGGTTATTGGGCCGATTCCGCTAGCGTTTGCTCTTGCGCCAGCCCGCGGCTATCGCCCCCGCCTCCGTGCAGAACCAGCGCTCGTCCTTGGCCTCGCTTATCACAGTCTGGTCGTAGAACTCGCCGCCGGGGACATGGTATATCTTCTCACCTGTGTTCAGGCTGATGTTGCCCTTGATGACGGGCTCGCTGGTGCCGGAGTAGTCGCATTCGGCGCCCGTCGCTGGTGGAGGCGCTTCCGGCGTGGCGCAGGCGGGGCCCCAGAGGCCTCGATTGTGCGCTCTCGCCTGCGTCTCCAGGGCGGCGAACAGCTCCGCGTAGCGGACGTCCGGCGGGAAGGTGCTAGCTGAGGCGTACCCCTCTTCAACCAGGGCAGCGTTGACCATCTCGCCGTTCGCCCAGACGTGGCGGAGGAGCCGCCCGAACTGGTCGGTCTCGGAGACGTCCCGCTCCAGCCCAACGGTCATGCCCTCCACCAGCTCCCGGTTTCGCTTGCTTGCCTCGCGGCCGAAGCACTCCACGGGCCGCTGAGGGTCCACCGTCTCCGGCGTATCGATGCCGATGTAGCGCACCCGGAGCTCCCGACCGCCTATGAGCACGTCGATGGTGTCACCGTCGACCACGTTGATGACGAATGCTTCTTCCAACCCGACGGGCGTTGGACTGGAGAAGGGTTCTAAGGTAGCGCCTGTCGGGTCGGGAGTGGTCGCCGTGCCTGTCGACGGTGACGGTGTGCCGCTGGGCTGGGCGCAGGCGACTGCCAGCAGCAGAAGCGCAACGACGGCGAGGACGCGTGCCACAAGTGCTATCGAGGAGAGCGGAGGAGCCGCAGCAGCTCCTGCTCGTCCATCAGCTTGGTGCCGTATTGCTGGGCCTTCTGCAGCTTGGAGCCGGGGCTTTGACCCGTTACCAGACACGCTGTCTTCTTGGTCACACTGCTGCCGATGTCCGCGCCCAGTGCTTTCAGCTTCGCCTCCACCTCGCTGCGGGTCATTGAGGCCAGCGTGCCGGTGACGACGAACGTCTGGCCGGCCAGAGGGCCCTCCGTAGGTGCGGCGCGCTCCTGCATCATGTTGACGCCTGCCCGCTTCAACTTTTCGATCACCTTGCTCTGGCGCTTCCCGCGGAAGTAGGCGCGCACGCTCTCCGCGATCTTGGGCCCGATGGCGGGGACCGTCGCCAACTCCTCGCGGCCGGCGGCGGCGATGGCGTCCAGGCTGCCGAACTCGTTGGCCAGGGTATCCGCGATCTCTGAGCCGACGTGGCGTATGCCCAGAGCGAACAGGAGCCGCGACAGGGGCCGGCTCTTGGCCACCTGGATGTTCGTCATGATCTTGTCCGCCAGCACCGGGCCCATGCGGTCCAGCTCCAGAAGCTGCTCTCGGGTGAGGGAGAATAGGTCGGCCGGGTCCTCCACCAGGCGCTTGTCCATGAGCACGTAGGCCCACTGCTCGCCGAGGCCGTCGACATCCATGGCGCCGCGGCTGACGAAGTGGGTGAGCCAGCGGAAGACCTGCGCGGGGCAGGTGGTGTTCACGCAGTAGCTCATCGCCTCGCCCTCCGGCCTCACCACCTCGCCGCCGCAGACAGGGCAGCGCTTGGGCATGACGAACCGACGCTGCTTGCCGGTGCGCTTGCTCATAACCGGCCCCACGACCTGGGGGATGACGTCCCCCGCCCGCTGCACGATCACCGTATCGCCGACACGGATGTCCTTGCGGCGGACGTCGTCCTCGTTGTGGAGGGTGGCCTGCTTGACGACGACACCGCCTACCTGCACCGGCTCCAGCACGGCGAAGGGGTTGAGACTGCCGGTGCGGCCCACGTTGATCGCGATCTTCAGAAGCTTGGTCGTTGCCTGGATGGGCGGGAACTTGTAGGCGACCGCCCAGCGAGGCTCCCGCCCTACATAGCCCAACCGCTGCTGGAGGTCGAGGCTGTCGATCTTCACAACCAGGCCGTCGATCTCGTACTCCAGACCGTGACGCTTCTCCGCCCACTCCTCGTAGCGACGCTGGACCTCCTCCAAGTCGCGGCAGCGGTCGATGTAGGGATTGATGCGAAAGCCGAGCTTATCCAGCCACTGGAGCGACTCCCAGTGGGAGTCCGGCGTCTTTCCATCGCCCGCCCAGCCGAGCTGGTAGACCCAGATGTCCAGCCGCCTGGAAGCGGTGATGCGGGAGTCTAGCTGGCGTACGGCGCCGGCGGCGGCGTTGCGGGGGTTGGCGAATAGGGGCTCGCCCTTGTCGGCCCGCTGGTTGTTGAGCCGCTCGAAAGCGGTCTTCGACATGTAGACTTCGCCCCGTACCTCGAATCGCTTGGGCACTCTGCCGCCGCGGACCTGCATGGGGATGCTGCGGATGGTGCGCAGGTTCTCGGTGATGTTCTCGCCGCGGAGGCCGTCTCCCCGAGTGGCCCCCTGAAGGAAGCGCCCTCCTTCGTAGACCAGGGCGACCGCCAGCCCGTCGATCTTGGGCTCGACGACCATGTCGAAGTCCTCGACCTCTGCCAGGCCGGTGGCCCGCCAGTGCCACGCCTTTAGCTCGTCCAGGTCGAAGGCGTTGGACAGCGACAGCAGCGGCTCGCGGTGCTGGACCACGCCGAACGCCTCCACCGGCTGGCCGGACACACGCTGAGTCGGCGAGTCCGGAGTGATCAGCTCCGGGTGGTGCGCCTCGATGGCGCGCAGCCGGCGCATCAGCTCGTCGTACTCGGCGTCGCTGATCTCTGGGGCGTCCTTGGCGAAGTACAGGTAGTCATGATAGTTGACCTGGGAGCGCAGCTCCTCAGCCGCGAGACGCGCCTCTTGGACCCGCTCAATGCCGCAGCTCATGGCAGCCTAAGGGTATTACGCGTACAGCGGTGGGGAAAGGGGCCGGTTACGCGTAACGAGCGGGTAACGGCGCCGTAATAGAACGGTAACGTCTGACTGCTATGCTTGAGGTGCGATGGAAGTACGTCTGTCCAAATTGTCTGTATACACGGTGCGCGCCGCAGAGGACGGCGACCTGCCGGCGATAGCGGACATCTACAACGATGCCGTCCTGAACTCCACCGCGACTTTCGATACAGAGCCGGCGACGCTGGCAGAGTCCGAGCAGTGGCTCCGCGACCGTAGCCATCCCTATGCCGTCCTAGTCGCCGAGGGCGGTGGCGAGGTGGTGGGTTGGGCCGCCCTCAAACCTTTCGCGTCCAAGCCGGCGTACCGGTTCACAGCGGAGAACACGGTCTACGTGCGGGCGGACATGCGCGGTAAGGGCGTCGGCAAGGCGCTGCTGGGTCGCCTGCTGGAGGCGGCGGCCGAGAACGGCTTCCGCACCGTCATCGCCCGCATCACCGGCGACAACCCGGCCAGCATTCAACTACACCGCCGTCTCGGCTTCCGGGAGGTTGGTGTGGAGCGGGAGGTCGGCCACAAGTTCGAGCAGTGGATAGATGTGGTCGTGATGCAGAAGATGCTGGCTGAATAGCGACCGCCCTTGCTACAATACGCCCGTGAAGCTCGTAATCGTCGACTATGGGGCCGGTAACCTGCGCAGCGTTGCCCGCGCCGTCACGCACGTGGGCGGCCAGCCGCTGATCACCTCCAGCGGCCGCGACGTGGAGCGGGCCGAAGCGCTGATCGTGCCGGGCGTAGGCGCGGCCGCCGATACGATGCGCAACCTGAAGCGGCACGCCCTGGTCGACCCCATTCGCGAGTATATCGCCGGCGGGCGGCCGTTCCTGGGCGTGTGCATGGGCCAGCAGGCTCTGTTCGACGTGAGCGAGGAGGGTGGCGAGCACCCCTGCCTGGGCGTGCTGCCCGGTCGTGTGGTCCGCCTGCCGGATGGGTTGAAGGTGCCTCACATGGGCTGGAACCAGGTGCGTATCGTTCGTCCTCACCCGATATTCGATGGCATTCCTGACGGGTCGAACTTCTACTTCGTGCACTCCTACTATCCGCGGCCGGACGACGCCGAAACCGTCATCGGGGAGACGGAGTACGGCGTGACGTTCCCCTCCGTAGTCGGCCGCGACAACGTGGTGGCGACCCAGTTTCACCCGGAGAAGAGCGGCGACATGGGGCTGCGCATGTACGAGAATTTCTTGCGCATAGCGGCCGGCGCGGTGGCCCGCTGAGGGGCCTCCGCAAGCTTGAGAGGCCACGATGGAGATCATTCCAGCTATCGACATACGAGGCGGGCGCTGCGTGCGGCTGGTGCAGGGTGACTACGACCGCGAGACCGTGT
>CAJXNA010000125.1 GCA_913056415.1 uncultured Chloroflexota bacterium
CCTTCGGCGGCGGCTCGGACGCCAGCTTCACGTCGCGGCCGAACACGCCTGACAGCCTTCGTTCTATGTTCGGCTCTTCGCTCGTGGCCGTCGTTCCGTCCGGGAAGGTGATCCGGACGGGAGGGAGCTTTGCGCCCGCACGTGGCTCCCCTTCGTAAGCAGCCCGAAACTCGAACAGCTTCCCCCACTTGCGCGGGGCTTTTGCGCTGGCCACCTTGCCGCTGGAGGGGTCGATGAGGGCGTAGGCGCGGTCCCCCACCAGCCCCTGCTCCGTGATGTCGGAGCCGCTCAGCTCCTCCCCCATCATCGATTTGACGGGATACCGCCACAGCGCGGCCACCGGCCCCACGATGGTCTCCGCTGCGTCTGCCATAGCCTAGTCCGCCGTCGCCGCCCGTATCGCCGTCTGGCCCACCCGTCCCGGAGCCGCCGACTTCAGTCGGCGGGGCTGCTTCCCCCATCCGTTAATCTGTTCCCTATCCACTGTCCACTAACCCCTTTATCGCCGCCTCCAGCTCCTGCGGCTTGAACCCCATCGGGCCCGGCCCGCTCCGGTAAGCCACTCGCCCCTCCGTGTCGATGAGGTACAGACGGTCCGGCAGCGCCGCGTACGCCCGGTCCACCTCGTTCGTCATCTCGTCGATCAGCGTCGGGATCGAAAGCTTCAGGCCCACCGCGCACGCCTGCGCCACCGCCTCTCGCACCTCCGCTCTCTTCGGCTGCTCGTAGACCACCCCCTCACGCTCGTTGTCCGGCACCTGCCAGCCGTCCGTGGTGTGCGCCTCCTGGATATACACCACGAAGAACGCCACCTGCTCACCGTACCGACCGTACATCTCCTCCAGGCGACCCGCCTGGTGCCGGAACGGCGGTCAGGTGTACGACCCGAAGATGAGCGCGACAGGCTTGCCCCGCAGATCTGACAGCCGCACCGTGGCGCCCTTCCCATCCAGGACAGGCAGCTCGAACTCCGGCGCCTCATCCCCCACCTTAGGGGCGCGCTCCTCGCGCTGGGCCATCGCCTCCCGCAGCTGGGCGAACCGCTCTCCGGTCATCGGCGACGGGTCGTGATGCAGCTGTTCGTGCTCTAGCTGGCGAGTCATCGTATTCCTCCTCGGCCGTTATGCGCCATTATATCGTAGGCGCCCTTACCCGCGTCGCTAACCTCGCCGATATGCACTTATGCTCTGGGACAGCGGCGATGCCGGTGCGTTATTATATCCCCGCATGCCTGTCCTGAGCGAAGCCGAAGGGTCCGCCCAAATCATCGATGGCCGCGCTATCGCCGCGCAGGTCCGAGCCGAGGTAGCCGAACGCGCCCGCAAGCTGGCCGAGCGTGGCGTTATCCCCGGCCTCGCCTTCGTCCTCGCTGGCGAGAACCCCTCCTCCATCTCCTACGTCCGCTCCAAGGGTGACGCCGCAGAGGACGCCGGCATCTTCTCCGAGACGTTTCACTTCAGCGACTCCATCTCCCAGGAGCAGCTCATCTCTCGCATCATCGATGTGGAGGAGGACAGACGCTTCCACGCCGTGCTCGTACAGCTGCCGCTGCCGCCCAGCCTGGACGAGTCGGCCGTCGTCAACGCCATCGATCCCACCAAGGACGTCGACGGCATCACGGCCGTGAACCTGGGCCGCTTGCTGCGGGGCGAGCCCTGTCCCCACCCCGCCACCCCCGCCGGCGTCATAGAGCTGCTTCACCGCACCGGCAACTCGCCTGAGGGCAAGCACGTCGTCGTCTGCGGGCGCTCCAACATCGTCGGCAAGCCCCTGGCCGGCATCCTCATGCAAAAGAACCCCCGCGCCAACGCTACGGTCACGATCTGCCACACCGCGACGCCCAACCTGGCCGATTTCACCCGCCAGGCCGACATACTCGTCGTCGCCATGGGCTCGCCGGCCGCCATCACCGCCGATATGGTGAAGCCCGGCGCCGTCGTCATCGACGTGGGCAACAACTGGCTGCCTGACCCCTCCCGCAAGAGCGGCCGCCGCCTCGTCGGCGATGTGGACTTCGAGGGCGTGTTGGCTGTCGCCGGCGCTATCACGCCCGTCCCCGGGGGAGTAGGGCCGATGACCGTCGCGATGCTCCTGTCCAACACCGTCGCGCTCGCCGAGGGCAGCCTGGCCTAAGCGGCTAACTGCAGGCGATAGGGTTGAGACGGGCTACGGCAGCTAGACTCGAGGGCTGCCTACCGTCAGGCAGGTTCGGCTTTGGCCGGGGGCTTGTCCAGCTCGCGCAACCACGAGGGCAGGCGGCGCTCTATCTGCGGCCAGTAGCTTCGTACGGCCAGGGCGATGACCAGGCCGAATAGCGCCACTATGATCCCCAGCGGCGCGTCCACCAGATAGTGATTGCCGGTGACCACCGTGGAGAGGATCATCGCCGGCGGCAGCAGCAGCGCCGCCCCGCGCATAATCGGATTGCGTACGGAGAGGAACAACCCCAGCGCCAGCAGCAGGTTCCAACCGACGTGCATGCTGGGCACGGCCGCGAACTCGTTTACGCCCGGCGAATTGTCATACGTGAGAGCGAGCGTGTACTGCAGCGTGTCGATGAACCCCGCGCCGATGAGTCGCGGTGGCGCCACCGGGAACAGCACGAACACCACCAGCGCAATCGCCCCCGAGGCCAGGAACGCGTTTCGGATCAGGCTGTACAGCGGCGGGTTCTTCCAGAACAGCCACGCCCCCACAACGATGATGAGTGGGAAGTGCCCGTAGAAGTAGATGACGTTGAACAGATGGGTGAGCCCCTCGTACGGCAGGGTGGCCGCCTGCATCGATAGCTCGCGGAATATGCCCAGGTCGCGCTCCAGGCGGATCAGCTGGCCCGCGTTCGTGAACGCGTCCACCGTCTGCTCCGCCGCGTGAGTGCGTACCAGGTAGTACAGGAGGTACGCTACCGCCATGACCAGCGGCTCACGCACGTAGCGGGAAAATACGGCTGTCCGTACCCTTGCCATAAGCGCCTTGCCTAGATTATACCCTAACGCCCATCTTGCCAACCCCGCGTCTTACATATAGAGGCTGCCGTTGGCGTTTATTGATGCTTCTCGCCGCATCGCTACCTCTGCCTAAGCCCGGATAGCCGAAACTCGACCGCCCTGTAACGCATCGCCCTCCTGCTTCGTCTCTTCATTAGCGGACAAAACCGTACTCTTGGAGATAGCGATGCTGTACTACTTGTGGCTCTATAACGTGGTGGCGCCAATGGTCGCGTTCGGTATGCTCATGCGCGCCTCCCCCCTCTACGCCGGCGCCTGGCCCCTGGGCCTCGATTACCTGGCCGAAGACTACTAGCCACAGCTTCGCGGCCTTCGGGGGTCAGGCTCAAGCCTGACCTGCGGGGCTACGGGTCGCATGAGCAGGCCCCTGGGCGCGGTATAATGCCCGCGAGCAAGCTCGCTCGCTCGCATCCGTCCCCCAAGGAGGCCGAACATGACCGCCGCCCCCGAAGACCGCCAGTCCGTCGAACAGGCCGCCTTCTTCTACCGCGGCCCCTCCCAGCTGATCGCCGACGGCGTCGTCTTCCTCCCCTCCTTCGGCACCTGCACCGCCTTCCTCTGCGACGATCGCATCCTCCTCGTCGACACCACGGTCGCCCAGGTCGCCCCCCGCGCCCTCGACGACCTGCGCTCCAACCACTCGCAGGCCCCCATCGAGACGATCGTCTACACCCACGGCCACATCGACCACACCACCGGCGCCGAGACCTTCCTCGCCGATGCTCAGGCCCGCGGCCACCCCCGTCACCGCATCCTCGCCCACCGCGACCTCCCCGCCCGCTTCGACCGCTACCGCCTCCTCGGCCTCCAGAATGACTTCATCAACCGCGTCCAGTTCAACCTGCCGGAGACTGCCCGTCCCTTCTCCAACGCTAACCTCGTCTACCCGGACGACGTCTACTCCGACGCCCTCGTCACCACCGTCGGCGGCGAGCGCTTCGAGCTCTACCACGCCCGCGGCGAGACGGACGACGAGACCTGGGTCTGGTGCCCCGCCCGCCGCGTCCTCTGCACCGGCGACACTTTCGTCTGGTCCTCACCCAACGCCGGCAACCCCTACAAGGTCCAGCGCTACGCCCTCGAATGGGCCCAGGCCCTCCAGGCGATGGCCGCCCTCCGTCCCCTTCACCTCCTCCCCGGCCACGGCCCCGCCCTCTCCGGCGAGGACCGCATCCAGGACGCGTTGCTGACCACCGCCGCCTTCCTCCGCTCCATCCACGACCAGGTCGTCGCCAAGATGAACGAGGGCAAGTGGCTGGAGGATATCCTCCGCGAGATCGACTACCCGCCCACGGACAAGCCCTGGCTGCGCCCCATCTACGACCACCCTGAGTTCATCGCCCGCAACGTCTACCGCCTCTACGGCGGCTGGTACAGCGGCGACCCCGCCGACATCCTCCCCGCCCACTCCGGCGACATCGCCCGCGAGCTCGTCGGCGTCTGCGGCGCCGAGCCCTTGCTGGCCCGCGCCCGCGCCCTACGCGACGCCGGCGACCTCCAGATCGCCTGCCACATCGCCGACTTCGTCCGCAAGGGCGACCCCGACAACCGCGACGCCTGGCTCCTCTGGCGCGACCTGTTCGCCGCCCGCATCGAAGCCGAACCCTCCCTCATGGCCCGCGGCGCCTTCCACTACGCCGTCCGCGAGGCCGAGCAGCACCTCAAGCAGCTGGACGGCTAGATGTAGGCGCGACTTGTAGGGGCGACCCATGGGTCGCCTGCGGGGCCGGTGGCCCCGGTGGCCCCCTAACCCTGCCGGAAGTCCCAGGTCGCCTTGCGCGCCGGCGTAAACCGGATGTAGATGCGCTTCCCCCAGCTGATGAGCTGCTTCGAGTACTCCGTCGCTGCTTCGGCGCCCCCCTGATAGCTGGTGTACATCTTCGCCATGCCGCCCGCGTCGTTCTCCGGCCCCTCTACCGTCGCCGTGCCCCAGTAGTGCACCCCGTGGTACGGGTACTCTGTCGTGTCGATCAGCAGCGAGCACTTCTGGTTCCGCCTCAGGTTCTTCACCAGGCCGGAGTCCTCGAACGTGTTCATCAGGATCGTCCCGTCCTCGGCACTGAACCAGATTGGTGAGATCCGGAGATCTCCCTTTGGCGACTGCGTCGCCAGCTTCGCCACCAGCGGCTTGCTCAGCAGCTCCTTCAGCCCCTCATCACTAAGCGGCGGCATCTGTGGCATAGCGTCCTCCTTCTAGATCACGAACCGGTGTCGGACATAATATAGGGTTCCCACCGAAAAGTCTACGGCGACGATCGCGGGGCGGTTCGCCCGCCGCCGAAGTCGAACCGCTGCGCCAGCACCTGCCTCGTGCCTGTGTCGTGCAACAGCGATAGGTTGTCGATGCGCATCTCCCAGGCCCAGTCGCGCTGCAGCAGGTACTCCAGCAGCGCCTTCGAGAGGTCTCTGTCGATGTCGGGGGTCAGGTTGATGGTCGCCATCCAGTACTCCGGTCCGTACCGATCCACGATCCCAGACGCGATCTCCGACAGCTCCTCCCACAGCTTCCCGTGCAACTCATTCAGCACCGATGCGCGCACCAGCGGGAGGAAGAAGCACGGCACCTCCGGCGCCCGTATCACCGCCAGAACACCGCACCTGGCCTGAAACGGGACGCTCTCCGCCGCGCGACGCCTCAGCACGGCCTCCAGTCGGTCCATGTCGTAGCGCTCCGCCGAGTGGTAGGTGAAGTGCGGGAGATATGTGTCTCGGAAGCTTAGGCCGAACTCGCTTTCGAGCTCCTCCCACAGCCGCAGTACCCGCTCCTCGTGCTCCTCATCCAGCAGCGAGACAACACCGTAATATTCGGCCCCTTCTGGCTCACGAGCCGGCATTGCGCCATCATACGACGGCCCCCACTCAATAGTCTACGCTACGGGTGAGGGGGGTGGTTTGGGGGGTAGCGTACCGCCGCCAGTCGGCTAAGAACCGCTTCCCAGGAGGGACTCTTTTGTGAGCAGTTCTTCCGGCACTTTCTGCTCCGCTGGCAAATAGATCGAGGTAGGGATGTTCAGCGCCGACAGATAGTGACACATTAGCGGGCCAATATCACGCCATTCCAGACGCCCGAGCCCGCATCCCAAGGCGGGCATGGCAAGCGAGCTTATGCCCTCCTTGACGTAGTTATCGCGGACCCACTGTAGCCCCTCCTCGATCCCCCTGATGACGGACGCCTCGCGCCAGTGTTGCTTCGTTGGAAACAGGAGGAACCATGTGGCGAGGTTGGCGTTCGGCAGGCTTGATGGTTCGTCGGCGAGCTCGTGCTCCAGCGAGGACTCGCGCTTGTAGAGGTATGGCACACCCATCCTAAGCCGCTTGCTCCGGCATACATCCTGGTACCTAACGTAGACGTCCGGGAACTGATACTTGGCACGCGAAGCCAAGCCTTTCCCCATCACCCCAACGCAGTTCACGCTGACAGTGACCGTCTGCATCTTCGAGAAGAACATATCGCC
>CAJXNA010000126.1 GCA_913056415.1 uncultured Chloroflexota bacterium
CGGTGAGCCTGGGCAGCCGGGCCAGCATCATCCCCAATCCGTCGGCGTCGTCCAGCAGGGCGCGCACCCGCGCCCCGTCCATGTTCTCATTGGTGAGGATCAGGCGCTGGGGCCGCTGTCCGTCCGCCGCCAGCCGCTCGACGATGGAGGCCAGGTGTCCGGTGGTTCCGATCACCTCGACGCCGTGGATGTGCTGTCCCACCCGCGACGCCCTTTCGGCGACGATCCCCAACACCCGGTAGTTGGCGTCACGCTGGCGGCGCAGGGCGCGGATGAACAGCTCCGCCCCGTCGCCGGCGCCGACCAGAAGAACCGGTACCCGCGGGTGGCTCCCGTCCTCCAGTTCGAAATCGAAGCGCCGGTCCTTGAGCAGGCGGTAAAAGAACCGCGGGCCGCCCAACAGAGCCGTCAACACGAACCAGTTGATAACCAGGGTAGAGCGCGGCAACGTCTCCAGCCGCGTCCACAGGAACATCACGACGAGGAAAATCAGGACCACCGCGGCGGTGGCCCGGGTAATCGCCAACAGGTCATTCAGGGAGGCGTACCGCCACACGCCCCGATAAAGCCCCATGTACCAGAACACGCCGGCCGCGATCATCGTGAACACGATCGTCCCCTGGACCAGGAGCGCCGGCGAATAGTAATACACCGTGTCTCCCAGCCTGAGGTACAGCGACAGGGCGAACGACACCGCCGCCATGACGATATCGTGGGCATAGGCGACGTACCCGCGGGCGGAAATCCTCGCCAGCTGTCTGAACTTCTCTACGAACCGTCTCGGGACGTAAACCATGCTGCCGTCGCGTCCAGTCCCTGTGCCATGGTGAACGGCGGGGCCCAACCGAGGTCCCGCCGGATTTGTCCGTCATCGACCCTAAGGGAGTCAAGCAGGCGGGCGACGATCTCCGATTTTCCCGTCGCCCGGCCGGCCGCCCGCAACAGCGGCGCCGGCACGGGAAACAGCCGCGCCGGCCGGCCCAGGGCGGCGCCCACGCGGCGGATCAGTTCGGGCGTCGAGACATCGTCTCCGTCGCGAACCAGGAATGTCCGGCCCGCCGCGTCCGCGTGGGCGAGGCACCGTATGATGGCGTCGGCCAGGTTGCCGGCATGGATCAGGCTTCGCCGGTTGGAGACGCCGCCCAGCGGCAGGGGCGGGGCCAGGCGGCATATCTTCAGCAGCGCCAGGAAGTTACCCCCGACCCGTTGCCCGTACACCAGCGGCGGCCGCAGGACCACCGCTTCCATGGGACCCTGCGCGGCGATCCCGAACAGGGCCGTCTCGGCTTCGCATTTGGAGACCGCATAGGCGTCCCCGGGCGCCGCCGGATCGGATTCGGAGAACGGCGCGGCGCCGGTGGTCTCGCCGTTCACCTTGATGGTGCTCAGGAAAACCAGCCGGCGGACACCGGCGCTGGCGGCCGCCTCCGCCAGCCGGCGCGTGCCGTCGGTGTTGACGCGGCGGTATTCGGACAGCGGATCGGCGGAACGGTCTTCCGTTACGTGGACCCGCGCGGCCAGGTGGACGACCGCCTCGACGCCGTCGAGCGCGGCGCCCCAGTCGGTATCCGGCCCGAGGTCCGAAACGGGCCGCACCTCGACGCCTTCGGTGGCTTCCGCGGCCCGCGGATTGCGGCTCGACACGCAAACCTCGTGGCCGGCGGCGAGGAGGGCGGGGCACAACGTCCGTCCGATGAAGCCGGTGCCGCCGGTGACCAGGACCCGGGTCATGCGGTCCGGCCCGCCTCGTCGCCTCGCCCGGCGGCCGCCAGTTCCAGTACCTCGATGGTCAGCCGGGCCTGGTGTTCGCGGCTGTGCCGGGGCGCGGCCGCCAGGCTGCGGCGGGCCAGGGCGCGCCGGGTGTCGTCCTCTTTCATCAGTTTCACGACGGCCCCGGCAAGGGCGTCCGGGTCCTCCGCCGGTACCCGCACGCCGGCCTCGTCCTCGCTGAGGACACGGCTCGCCTCGCCCTCCGGCGCCGCAAGCAGCACCGGCAGGCCCATGGCCTTGGCCTCGAAGATCTTCGACGGGATGACGCCGGCGAACACGGGTGAATCCTTCAGGTGCACCAATGCCACGTCGCACAGGCTCCACACCGCGGGCATGTTCTCCTTGGGCTGGGGGGGCATGAACACCACGTTGTCGAGGCGCTTCCGCTCCGCCTCCACCATCAATGCCTGGCGTTCCGCTCCGGCGCCCACCAGCACGAAGCGCAGGTTGGTCTCGCCGCGCAGCCGGTCGGCGGCCTCGAGCACGTTGCCGAGCGCGTGCGCCATGCCGTGGGTGCCCATGTAGCCGACGACGAAATGCCGGTTCAGGCCCCATTGGCCGGCGAGGGCGGCGTCCCGCGGACGCGGCCCATAGCGCCAGGTGTCGACGCCGTTCATGACCACCGCGATCTTGCCGCCGGGAATCCCGCGCCCGACCAGGTTTTCCTTGAACGCCCCGGTCAACGCCAACACCGCCGCCGATTTGCGGTACAGGTGAAGCTCCAGCCTCTCGATCAGGCGCAGGAGAAGGTTCGTGCGCAGGGCGCCGACGGCGGCGATGGACGCCGGCCACAGGTCGCCCAGTTCGAAAACGAAGGGCACGCCGCGCACCGCGCCCGCCGCCCACCCCGCCACGGCGGTAAAGAACTGGGGCGATGTGGCGGCGATCACGTCCGGTTTCTCCTGCCACAGGGCGGCCGCGAAGCCGGTGACCATGAAGCTCAGGAAATCCAGCGTACGGCGCACGACACCGGTGTTGGAGGCGATGAACGTCTTGACCCGCACCACCCGGATCCCCGACATGTCCTCGGTCCGGTACCACCGGTTCCGGTGGCCCGGGAAAACGCTGCCGTGGGGAAAGTTGGGGGCGCACGTGATCACGGTCACGGCATGGCCCCACTTGACCCAGTAACAGGCCCGCTCGAAAACACGGGTCGCCGCCGCGTTGGTCTCCGGAGGAAAGTTCTCCGTCAGGAAAAGGATCTTCATCGCCGGGGCCGGGTCATCGGTCGGGCCGTGGTTGGGTTTCCGGCCCCGCCGCGGGCACGGCCTCCAGGTAGTACAGCAGCGCCGCGACGACGGCGCAGGCGACCGCCACCGCCTGCCAGGCCCAGCCCAGGGTGGCGAGTGCGGCCAGCGCCGCCAGGACCGCTACGCCCGCCAGGGCAAACATTGAGCGTCTCATCACCGCACCCCTTTCCGCAAAACGAACAAGGCCGATTATCCGGTCAGGATAACCAGCCTTCGTATTACAGCCTTCGGTCAGTCAGCGCGTGAAAAATCACGCCACACCCCCTACTTACGGTTGGCATTATAGTCAACTTTCGGGGGTTGTCAAGCCCTTCAGCGGGGAATTTCCAATATTTCCTGGTTAAATAAGGAAAACCTGCGGCCCGAGCCTGCCTACCGGCAGGCAGGCTCGTCCACGACGGCGATGGTGTTGGCGGACCTGCTCGTGGCAGGCGTCGCACCGTGTTGCGAGTCTAGGCTGAGGCTGGCGACCTGAGGCGGGCGACCTGAAGGTCGCCCCTACGTGACCGCTACTCCACGCCGGTGATGCTGGTAGGCTCCACACCCCCAGATTCTTCTCTTCGCTCAGAATGACAGGAACGCTATTCGACGCCGAGGATGAGGGTGCCGGTGGAGGAGAGGGTGCCGCCGGTACCGTTGACGCAGGCGAGCTTGGCGCCGGGGACCTGGCGCTCGCCGCACTCGCCGCGGAGCTGGCGGACGGCCTCGATGAGGAGGAAGATGCCGTACATGCCGGGGTGGGTGTAGGAGAGGCCGCCGCCGTTAGTGTTGAGGGGGAAGTCGCCGCCGGGGGCGGTGCGCTGGCCGGAGACGAAGGCGCCGCCTTCGCCCTTCTTGCAGAAGCCCAGCGCCTCCAGGGTGACGAGCGCGGTGTAGGTGAACGAGTCGTAGACCTCGGTCACGTCGATGTCTTTGTGACGGACGCCGGCCATCTCGAAGGCGAGGGGGCCGGAGATGCCGGCGGGGGTGGTGGTGAGGTCGGGCATGGAGGCGATGGTCTGATGGGTGGTGGCTTCGCCGGAGCCGAGGA
Organism: uncultured Chloroflexota bacterium; assembly: GCA_913056415.1. Lineage (GTDB taxonomy): Bacteria > Chloroflexota > Dehalococcoidia > SM23-28-2 > RBG-16-64-32 > JADFNQ01. Next base: position 4,051 of record CAJXNA010000126.1, read on the forward strand.
CGAGGATGGGCTTCTTGGGGCAGTCGTTGGCGCGCCTAGCGCTGGTGACGACGACGGCGCCGCCGGCGTCGGTGACGAGGCAGCAGTCGAGGAGGTGGAAGGGGTAGGTGATCCAGCGAGAGGAGAGGACGTCGTCGATGGTGAGGGGGTCGCGCATCATCGCCTTGGGGTTGAGCATCGCCCACTTGCGGGTGGCGACGGCGATCTCGGCGAGCTGTTCGTGGGTGGTGCCGTACTGGTGCATGTGGCGCATGCAGGCCATAGCGTAAACCGAGGGCGGGCCGCCGACGTGATAGGGCGACTCGAACTGGGGGGCGGGGAACCAGGGGTCGAGGCCGGGCCTGCCGGCGCCGGGGCGGCGGCGGTCCGAGTGGCCGCTCTGGCCGTGGGTGATAAGGGCGACGTTGATGAGGCCGGCCTGGATGGCGGCGGCGGCGTGCTCGACGTGGATGACGAATGAGGAGCCGCCGACGGAGGTGCTATCGGTGTACCTGGGCTGGATGCCGAGGTACTCGGCGACCTGGAGGCTGGGGGACCAGCCGGGGCCGGCGGTGAAGAGGCCATCCACATCGGACATGTCGATGCCGGCGTCAGCGAGGGCGTTGCGGGCGGCCTCGGCATGGAGCTGGAGGCTGGACTTGCCGGGGACGATGCCGATCTCGTCGGACTCATCGGCGCCGACGATGGCGACCTTGCCGGAGAGGCGACGGCGGTCGTCGTTGCTGATGCTATTCGATGGCACCTACTCCTCCTTCAGATCGGCGACGGTGGCGCGACAGGCCTGGACGAGGCGCTGCGGCTCGACGGCGAAGACGGCTCTGGGGGTACCGGCGGCGGCCCAGACTAGATCGTAAGTCATAAGGTCGCGGTCGCAGTACACGGGTAGGCGCTGGGTATGACCAAAGGGAGGCACACCGCCGATGGCGAAGCCGGTGGCACGCTCGACCTCGTCGGCGCGGGCGCGGCGTACCTGCCTGCCGGCAGGCAGGCCTGCGGAAGCGCCAGCGACAATGGCCAGGCGCTGCGTGTCCAGGCGGTTGAGGCCGGAGACGAGGCAGAGCACGGGCCGGCCATCGACGAAGAACACGAGCGACTTGACGATCTGCCCCACGTCCACGCCGATGGCGGCGGCGGCGTCCTCCGCCGTGCGGGTGCCTTCGGGGAACTCACGCACCTCGATCTCGAGGCCGAGGGCGCGAGCGGCGTCGGCGACTCGCTGGGAGGGGGGTGAGGTGACCATCGCTATGCGGGCCCCTCGGCGCTGCTCCCCGGACGGGCCCGGACGGGCCCCCGTCTGGGGGCAGGCAGGACAGGCCGGAACCTGGGGAGGCTGATCTCTTCGCTGATATCCTCGAAGACAACCTCGACCGGCATGTCGCAGCGTAGGCTCTTGGGGTCGGGCTCAACGTCGACGAGGTTGGTGTACAGGCGGGGGCCTTCGTCCAGCTCCACGATAGCGGTGACGTAGGGGGTCTCCTGCGCCCAGCCGGGGTGGAAGGCGCGGTGCTGGATGGCGTAGGAGTAGACCTTGCCGCGACCGCTGACCTGGCGCCACTCGATGTCCCAACCGAAGCACTGGGGGCAGAACCGGCGCGGGTAGAAGAAGAAGCTCTGGCAGGGGCGGCAGAAGGGGAGCCAGAGCTCGTGGCGCTTGCAGCCTTCCCAGTAGCGTTGAGTCTCCGGGCTGGGAGTGGGAATGGGCTTGGCGTACTGCTGTTTGGGCATGCGTTCCCTAACCTTAACGTGAAGTTCGGAATCGTCACCGATGGTAGATGGCGCGGATGGGGAGTGTCAAGGATTGGGGGCGAGGGCCGATAGCATCTCGCTTTCCGAATAGGTGGTTGCCGACACAGGCGTAAGGGAAGGCTGCCTAGACCCCCGAACAATGCAGCATTCCACCAAGAAATGAAGTGTGCTATACTACCGCGAGCCGGTAGCGCTAAAATTCACAAAGTTTAGGCCGTATGCTTTCCGACTGGGGCCACGTAGGTTTTCTCCTCCTCTTGGCGCTTATCTTCCCGATAGGCGGGATCGCCTCCTCTTGGATGCTCGGTCTGCTCAAGGTGCGGCCTCAGGCGCCCGACCCGATCAAGGAGGACATCTTCGAGTGCGGTGTGGAGACGGAGGGCACGGCCTGGGTCCAGTTCAACTTCCGCTACTACTACTACGCTCTGCTGTTCGTGATCTTCGACGTGGAGGCCGTCTTTCTCTACCCCTGGGCCGTCTCGCTCGAGAAGGCGGCGGTCACCGGCTTCATCGCGGTGGTCACGTTCATA
>CAJXNA010000127.1 GCA_913056415.1 uncultured Chloroflexota bacterium
GGCTTGCCGGAAAAGAGCAGGGTTGAAGCCGGTTGAAGCCGTGCAGCTAGGCTACAAGGCTTCGTCTGTTCTAGTGCGTGAGGTGGCGCGGTGGCGGGGTCGCGGAGGCGGAGTGGCGGGATCGCGGCGGCGGGATACGCGGCCGCGGCTCCAGGGACCGGGGCACCGGCGCACGACGCGGGGGCTGTTCCTCCTGCTCGTCGGACCGGGTCAGGTACATGTAGAGCCCGGAAGCGCCGCCGATGAGGAGCACTTGAAGCAGGGTGAAGGCGCTGATGAGGACCGTTATATCGAACCAGAATGGCTCGGGGAACATCTGGATGAGGTGGTCGGTGGCGGGGTTCAGGAGCCAGAAGTCGTTAGTAAAGGCGAGGAAATGGAACTGGCGCCAGGCCTGTTCGAAGCCGAGGGCGGCGAGCCCTCCGGTGGCGCCGACCAGGGCGATCGTGAATGCTGAGCCGTTGAGAAGCGCCTGGGCCAGCACTCGTAAGGAGGCGGTGGCGATGAGCACCACCGCCAGGGTAAGCGTCAGCGCCAGCGCCAGCACCTGGACTGTGAACAGCCCCCGGAACAGATCGCGCACGTCGGCCAGGTGGGCGGTCTCGCGGGCGTTAAACAGCGTGCCCTCTTCGCCGTTGGTGTTGGTGACGACGATATGGAGGGGCCCAGGGTCGTCGGCCGTAAAGTAGGACAGCAGCTCACGGTTGGCGCGGAGAAGCTCGCTCTCCGGGATGCGCGAGACAGCGGCTGCGTTATACTCGCGAACGGAGTAATCGTAGACGCGTACCTCAGAGGCGACGAAACGGATGTTGGTCGCCACGAGGGCGACCGGCAGCGCCAGCACGAGTAGCGCGAAGACTATAGAGCGAAAGAGGCCCAGCGCGGCTTCCCTTCCTACTGTTCGCTGACCGAGTTGCTGATTTAATCGTGATACGGTGCGTTCGGTTTGTCAACGGCTTCGGCGACGGGTTATGATGCTTTGGCGAGAATTTTCGAAAGGGCGTTCCAAATGAGACCGACGAAGAGAGAGATGCGTACGTTCAACGGGCTGCGAAAGGTCGTGGCCACTCTTCGCGGGCCGGAGGGCTGCCCCTGGGACCGCGTCCAGACCCATCAGTCGCTGCGGCCGTTCTTGCTGGAGGAGGCGAGCGAGGCGCTGGAGGCGCTGGACGAGGGCGACCCGGCGCATCTGTGCGAGGAGCTGGGCGACCTGCTGCTTGAGGTGTTGCTGCACGTGCAGATCGCGGAGGAGGCGGGCGAATTTGGGCTGGAGGACGTGATCTACAGCGTGAACGATAAGCTGGTGCGTCGACACCCTCACGTGTTCGCGGACGCCAAGGCGGAGACGCCGGAGGCGGTGGTGGAGCAGTGGGAGGAGCTGAAGGGTGAGGAGCGGCACGGACAGTCAGCGCTGACTGGGATACCCGGCACGCTACCTTCCCTGGCCTACGCCCAGGCGATGCAGAGACGCGCTCACCGCGCCGGCTTCGCCTGGGAGCGGATCGAGCAGGCATGGGAGGCGCTGGAGGAGGAGCTGGGCGAGCTAAGGGAGGCGGACACGCCCGAACAGCGCCGTGAGGAGGTCGGAGACGCGCTGTTCGCGCTGGCCGGGCTGGCAGGCTGGCTGGAGGTGGACGCCGAGGGGGCGCTGCGCTCCACCTGTCGCGGATTTCGGACGCTGTTTCAGCGACTGGAGGCTACGGTCAAGGAGGAGGGGCGCGAACTGCGAGAGATGCCGACCGAGGAGAAACTGGCGCTGTGGCAACAGGTGAAGGAGAAGCCCGACCACGAATGAGGGCTTGCGGCTAAGGTTTGTCGCGCTTGGAGAGCCGTGTTAATCTGAGGAGACCTAACGCCTTAGGAAGGAGCCAACGTTGACTCAACAGAAGGAGAGCATCGTAACGCCGGAGCGGTTCGCCAGCGGCATGACCTGGGAGCAGTACCTGGAGCACATCAAGCGCAACCAGGGGAAGTTCGAGTACAACCACAGCGAGACCGTGCTCACGGACGAGGACGTTGAGGCGTTTCGCTCGCTGGCGTCCGCGGCGGACGGCGCGGCGAAGGTGCTGGCGCTGGGCGAGGACTGGTGCCCGGACGTGATTCGGGGCCTGCCGGTGATGGCGCGCATCGCCAAGGCAGCGGGGATGGAGCTGCGCATCTTCCCCAGGGACGACAACATGGACATCATGAACGAGTTCCTCAACCAGGGAGAGCACCAGTCGATCCCAGTGTTCGTGTTCTACACCAAGGACCACCGCTACATCGCTCACTGGACCGAGCGGCCGGCAAAGGCCAACGCCGAGCTGGGAGAGATGCAGGCGAAGTTCGAGGGGCTAGAGCAGGAGGAGCGGCGAGCGGCGTACCGAGAGTTCCAGGAGGGGCCGGTCTGGGCTTCCTGGCGTCAGGAGACGGTGCGGGAGCTGCGCGAGCTGCTCCAGGAGAAGACCGGCTAGGTTAGACGAAAGGCACACGGTATAAGGGGAGGCTCTGGGGCCCCGGGGCCTCCCCTTTCGCGTACGGCTCCCTAGCGGCGCAGGCCGCGCAGCGCGAAGGCGGCCGTGGCGACGAGGAGGCCTCCGGCGGCGAGAGCCCACCACCACGGCACCGAGGCTCCGCCGTCAGAGGGCGGCTCTCCGCCGCCCGCAGGGACAGCGGCGGGCTGGACATCGACCGGCGCCGGGCCGGCAGACGGGGTAGACGTTTCTGACAACACATGGGGAGAGGGCTGCGGCGTAGGTTGGGGAGACGGTTCGGGCGATGGTTGCGGCGTCGGCGTCGGGGTGGGCGTGAGGGTAGGCTCGGCGGCCAGGACGGTGATGGTGCCGCGCATCGAGCTGGGGTGGAGTGTGCACAGGTAGGGGTATTCCCCGACCGTACTGAAGGTTATGGGGCCCCAGGAGGAGCCGCTGCTCTGGTTACCGGAGTCCCCGATAGTCGCGTCGCCGTTGCAATCGACCCACAAGGTGTTGGGATCGCAACCGGTCACAGTGTGAAAGCTCGACCAGGGGGTCCAGGTGACGCTGTCGCCCACGTGGATGGTCGTCTCCTCGAAGGTGCCCGGATCGTGAGTGCCATTCCAAGCCGCGTTACCAGTGGTACCAAAGAAGAAGCTGCCCACCGCGACGTCGACGTTGCCGTGGGAGGCCTGGGCCGTGCCCGGCCTGCCCTCGCTATCGACGCTTGTGAGGAGGACGGCGGCAACGGCCAAGGCGACGAGCCCCGCGATGACGAGCGGGGCGACGGCTGAACGCATGGAACCTCCCCTTGGACGGATGGGCGGGAGTTTATTCTACAATACGCGCCGCACTGGCCGCTGGATTCACGGCAGGAAAGAGCAGAAATGCGAAAGGCAGCCCGCCCCAGGCTGCCTTTCGCGCTATCTCGCTCTTTAAGAGCGAGACCAGAAGGAGGTCGCCCCTCTAATAGTCTGTTTAACTTGCTGAGTAAAACGCCTCGTGTTGGAAAAGGTTAACGGAATTAGTAAAGTGTTATGACGTTTTCCTCAATGAACTTCACACTGGCCGCGTGTGGCTCATATGTAAAGACGGCGGTAATGAGATATCGTTGCAAGTGAGCCGCCGAAGGGGTGGTTATAATGGTGCTGGAAGGCCCCTTCATGCCACGCCCTCCGTTCGAGATCCTGGAGCACACCGCCGATGTGGGCATCGTGGCGCATGGGGACAGCCTGGCTGAGCTGTTCGCCAACGCCGCCATCGGCATGTTCGCCATCATGGCGGAGTTGGAAGGCGTGCGCCAAACGGAGGAGCGTCGAATCGAGGTCGAGGGGCGGGACCACGAGGGGTTGATGGTGCGCTGGCTTACGGAGCTGCTGTACTACCTGGACGCGGAGGAGCTGCTGTTCTCTCGGTTCGTCGTGGAGGAGGTAAGCGAGACGCGCCTGCGGGCGCGGGCGTTCGGCGAGCGGATAGACGCGGAGCGCCACCGGCTGCACTTCGGTGTGAAGGCGGTGACGCGTCATATGCTGGAGGTGGCCCAGGAGGAGGACGACTACCGGGCGCAGGTGCTGTTCGATATATAGCGCCCTGAGCGACGAGGTGATAGGCGATGGCCGTTAAGTGGAGAGAGACGCTAGAGAAGATAGACGACCAGCGCTGGCTGCTCCCCAAAGAGTACAAGCCCGGGATGCGGGTGCCGGGGCTTGTGTTCGCTTCGGAGAAGATGTTGGGGGTGATCGGCCAGGACCAGGCGCTGGAGCAGGTGGCGAACGTCGCCTTCCTGCCCGGCATCGTCAACTATTCCATGGCTATGCCGGACATTCACTGGGGCTACGGCTTCCCCATCGGCGGGGTGGCGGCGATGCGGGTGGAGGACGGCGTCATCTCCCCCGGCGGCGTCGGCTTCGACATCAACTGCGGCACGCGGGTGATGCGCACCAGCCTCAGGGAGGATGAGGTACGGCCGCACCTGAAGGAGCTGGTGAACCAGATATTCCGGGACATCCCCGCCGGCATCGGCGGCTCGGGCCTGGTGAAGGTCTCGATGAAGGAGATCGACGAGGTGATGGTACAGGGGGTGGGGTGGGCGCTGGAGCAGGGCTACGCCTGGCCGGAGGACGTTGATGCGGTGGAGGGCGGAGGTGCGCTCAAGGGCGCGAACACGGATAAGGTGAGCAAGCGCGCCAAGCAGCGGGGGGCTCCGCAGCTAGGCACTTTAGGCTCAGGCAACCACTTCCTGGAGATACAGGTCATCGATGAGGTGTACGACAGCGAGAAGGCGGAGACGATGGGCATCGACGGGCCGGGTCAGGTGATGGTGTTCATCCACTGCGGCTCGCGGGGGCTGGGCCACCAGACCTGCCAGGACTACCTGGAGGTGATGGAGGAAGCGGCCTCGAAGTACAAGATCCAGCTACCGGACAAGCAGCTCGCGTGCGCGCCCATCGGCTCTAAGGAGGGGCAGGACTACCTGGGGGCGATGACGGCAGCGGCCAACTTCGCGTTCTGCAACCGCCAGCTGATCGCCCACTGGACGCGACAGGCGTTCCAGCGGGTGCTGGGCCGCGACGCCCGCGAGGAGCTGGGGATGCACCTGGTGTACGACGTGGCGCACAACATCGCCAAGATCGAGCAGCACCGGGTGAACGGGAAAGAGATGACGGTATGCGTGCATCGGAAGGGGGCGACGCGGGCGTTCCCGCCCGGGCATCCAGACGTGCCCAGGCGGTATCAGCAAACCGGGCAGCCGGTTCTGGTGCCGGGGGACATGGCGCGCTACTCCTACATCTGCGCCGGCACGGAGCAGGCGATGAGCGAGACGTGGGGCTCCAGCTGCCACGGGGCGGGCCGGGTGCAGAGCCGTCACGCGGCGAAGCGGATGCTGAAGGGGGTGGACGTGGCGCGGCGGCTGGCCCAGCGCGGCATCTACGTACGGGCGCAGAACCGCGGCCTGCTGGCGGAGGAGGCGAGCGAGGCGTACAAGGACGTGGCGGAGGTGGTGGACGTGCTGGACGAGGCGGGGATCGCGGGCAAGGTGGCGCGCATGCGGCCGATCGGGGTGATCAAGGGGTAGCGGGGCCAGCGACGACGCGGCGCTACCAGGCGAGGGGGTGGGCCAGCAACAGCCAGAGCCACGCTAAGATTGATGTTCCGGTTTGGCAGGTCTCGCTCCTACCGTCACAGGTTATTCAACAACCACCTCGGGGAAGGGCTGGCAGGCCAATAGAATATCGCGGTCCAGGCCGAAAGGATCAGGGCCTGTGGGGTGATCGTGCGTTACGAAAACATCTAGCCTATATGTCCCTGGGTCGAAACACCCCAGGTCAAAGTCGTTTATCTCAAGGTCGCCATCTGCGTCACTGGTTATTGGGTCACTGGTAACGATGTCGACATCGCCGGTAAAGTCCCCGGGGACAGCTAGTTGAATAGTTACCGTGACTTCATACGCGTGATCGGGTCTCAGGTTTTTCGCGTTTACACCCGAGACCTCTATGCAGTCTTCCTGTGTTGCTCGAACTTTCCCGAAGCCGCTAGCACCTGTTTCGGTGGCAAACCTGTCGTTCATATCGAATGTCTCAAATGTTGGTTTGCCAGCTAGTGCGGTCCCGCCCCCGCCGAACAGGGGCACGGCCATGGCGGCGAGCAGCGCCGCCGTGAACACGAAGGCTAGGATGGACTTTCGCATTGTTGCACCTCCCGCAAATTAAGGTTCTGCAAGTATAAGCTGCCTTATGTAACGTGTCAAGCCCTATCGCTATTTCTCCCGCGACGCTTCGGGCACGTCCGTGGCCTTGGCGCCGCGAGTGACCATGACCCGGTG
>CAJXNA010000128.1 GCA_913056415.1 uncultured Chloroflexota bacterium
GCGAACCAAGAAGCCGGCAAACCGTAGAACCGTGGGTTGTCGGAGCCCGATGCTATCTTCGGCGGATCAGCATCACCCCGTCGCGGACGGTCAGGATAACCTGGGTTACACGCTGGTCCTGGCGCACGTGTTCGTTGAACGCCGCGATCGCCCGGCTGCTATCGTCTTCAGGGTTCAGGACGCGGCCGCTCCACAGGACGTTGTCCACTGCTATCAGACCGTTGGGCGCCAGCAGCGAGAACGCTGCCTCATAGTATGCGATGTAGTTTTCCTTATCGGCGTCAATGAACACGAGGTCAAACGGCCCCTCCAGCGCCTTCAGCGTCTCTAGCGCCGGCCCTTCCCGCACCTCGATCTTTCTCCCGTGGGGGCTCCGCTGGAAAAAGCTCCGCGCGATGGAGATCGCCTTCGGATTGATCTCGCAGGTGATCAGCTTCCCGTCATCCGGCAGCGCCGCCGCCATCATCAGGGCGCTGAAGCCGGTGAACGTCCCGATCTCCAGGATCCGGTGCGCCCCGAGCGACACCGCCAGCATGTGGAGAAGCGTACCCTCAAGCTGGCCGGACAGCATCTGCGCCCGTTCTCCCGTCTTCTCTCGGGTTACCGTCACCAGCTCCTCTAGCAGCGCCGGCAGCGGCGTAGAATGCGCCGCCGCGTAGTTATCGATCTCCTCAGGTACCAGTGTCAGCACATCGTTCCTCCTGAGCTACTGAATGGTTAAAGTAAATCGTCAGTTCATGACGCCCAGCGCCCGCCAGCGGCGCGCTCGCGCCGCGTCCACCTTCGGGGTCATCTCGCGGATGGCGTCGGACAGCGTCTCCATCTCCATCTCCAGCCGTCGCCGCACCGAGAGCTCCTCCAGCAGACGCTGCTTGGTCCAGGGGTCCACCGCCATGCGCGAGGCCACGAAATCGGCCAACTCGCCGGGCGCCCCGGGCATACCGATCTGGCGCGTCCACTGGTTGGAGACCGCCAGGTACAGGCGGTGGTACTCGGCGAACAGGGCGGTCACGGTGTCCGCAACGTCCGTCACCTCCTGGCCCTCTCCGTCGATGGATTGCAGCGGCTCCACTTCACCCACCAGATAGGGAGTCTCGCTCACCTGGCGCGACAGGCGAAAGCGTTGCTCGCCGAGGCATATCAGGTTCATGCGGCCGGCGTCCAGGTGCTGCACGCGGACGATGCGCGCGGTCGTGCCTATCTCGAACGGTTCGGCGGCCTCATCCACCTCGCTGCCGGAGCGGATGAGCAGCACTCCGAACGGGGAGTTGCTCTCCAGGCACAGATTGACCATCTTCTTGTAGCGCTCCTCGAAGATGTGAAGGGGTAAAGTGGCGCCGGGGAAAAGGACGGAGTTTAGCGGAAAGAGCGGCAGCTCCATGGCGACGCCTAACCGGAGGGCTTCAGTTCGCCCAGGACCCAGCGCGCCCTCTTCTCGTCCGGGGCGAGCACGTACACCTCGAGGCTGCTGGGGAGGGTCGGCGCCACGCCCAGCGGCGTGAGCGGGTCCAGGCTCTTGATGTAGGGCGTGATGCCTTCCTGTTCCAGGGCGTCCTTCCAGACGTTGGCCTCAAACTCATCGCGGGCCACGGCGATCTTGACCAGGCGATCCGACTTGTTGGCGACCATGACAGAAACGGGGCGTGAGGCTAGTTTAGCATAGGATAAAGGGGTTGCTAACCGCTAACGGCGGCGGCCTCCACGGCCGCCGAGGCCTGACCGTCCTCGAACAGGGTGGTCACCGCGCCACCATCGTAGTACAGGGGGACGTAGAGCATGCGAGGCTGCCCGCTCTCCGTAATGTGAGCGCGGATCGTTAGCTCCCCGCCGTTGCCCTTCAGCGTCACCTCATCCCCTTCGGCGATGCCCAGCTCCTTGGCGTCGGCGGGGTGTATCTCCACGAACTCCTCACGGTGAAGCTTGTCCGCCTCCGGGGAGTGGAGGGCCGCGCCTTCGTAGCTGGTGTACAGGCTGCGACCGGTGGTCAGCGTGAAGCCGTCGTCGGCTGGTCGTGCGATGGTGGCTACCGATTGGATCTCCGCCTTCTTCGGGCCAAGACCGTCGAGCGGCTGCTGGGCGCCGGACTCGATCTCGCGGTAGGTGGCCTGGCTGTACAGCAGCACCAGTTGCGCTAACTCGTCCATGATCTCCGAAGGGCTCCCATAGTTGAGGCGCAGCTCGCCGATCTTGAGGCGCTGGGCCAGGCGCGTACCCAGCTCGCCCAGGATGCGCCAGGCGGGCTGAGCCTCTCCCTGGGGCGCCGTGGCCGCGTGCATGCGCAGCACTCGGCGGTCGGCGCTGGTGATCGTGCCCTCCTTGCCGAAGGGCCCCACGTCCGGCAGGACGACGTGCGCCGCCTGCGCCGTGTCCGTCGGCAGGCTATCGATGACGGCGAGGAACTCCAGGCCGGCGAGCCTCTCGCTTATGCTGGGTTTCGCCGGGGCGAAGAACAGCGGGTTATCGTTCAGCACCAGGAGCGCCTTCAGCTTGCCGTCGGAGAGCATCTGCTCGAATGCGAGGCCGGAGGCCGCGGGCAGGGGCGCGCCCCAGGCCCGCTCCAGCGTCTTGCGCGCGGACTCATCGCCGGTGGGGTGGTATCCGGGGAGATACTCGGCCGTGGCGCCGACGTCGCGCATCCCCCAGACGTTCGCCTCCTGCGGCAGCACGAACAGCGATCCCGCCGCCTCCTCACCCAGAGCGGCCACGACCAGGTTCGCCGCCGCAGCGGTTATCGCCCCGGCCTCCTGGGCGCCCAGGTGCGGCAGCGCTTGTACGACCGATAGTGGTCGCCACCCCGACGGGTCGGAGTCCCTGGCGGCGGCGAGCAGCTCAACGGCCGCCGGGACCAGCTGCGCGACCTGGGGCGAGAGCGTAGGCGAATCGCCTTTCCCCTGGAGGGCGTCGGCCAGGTTGGCGACGACGGCCGCCTCCTCACCCGGCCGCGGCTGCAGCCATACGTCCGCGAAGTCGCACAGCTCGCCCCTGCGGGCGCTCACCACTATCAGACGGGCGCCGTTGTTCACCACGGCATCCTTGCAGCGCAGACAGGCGACGTTGTGGCTGGACTCCAGGTCGTCCGCGATGACGAGTAGAGTCTTGGAGCGCGCAAGCTGGGTCATGTCTGCGGGCAGCACCTCGCTGCCGAAGGCCGCTCGCAGGGAGGTGGCGGCGGCGCGGGCGACGGCGCCGGCGGTGGAGTCGATGTTATTCGTGCCGACGACGGCGCGGGCGATCTTCTGCAGCAGGTAGTTCTCCTCGTTCGTGGCCAGCGGCGAGCCCAGGAAGCCGATCGCCTCTGGGCCGTGCCTCTCGCGGATCTCCGTCAGCCGGGCGGCGGTGAGCTCCAGCGCGTCGTCCCAGGTGGCCTCCTCCTGGCCGCCGTTGCGGCGGATGAGCGGCTGCGATAGCCGTTGCTTCGGCTTGACGGCGTCGTAGTGGAAGCGGCCGCGCACGCAGATCTGCTTGTCGCTCACGGGGTTGGCGGTGGTGTCCGGCCTGACGATGACGCCTCGGCCTTTGCGCGTGCCCAGATTGATGCTGCAGCCGACGCTGCAGGAGGTGCAGGTGGTGGGGGTCCAGCGCTCCGTCTCCATGGCGGACCACTTGTTGGGGTGCTCCATGAGCGTGGCGGTGGGGCAGACGTCGATGCAGCTGCCGCAGAAGTCGCAGTTGGAGTCGTGCACGGGGCCGCCGGCGCCGAACTCGATGCGGGTGGAGAAGCCGCGTCCGGCTAAGGTGATCGCCCCGGTGTGGCGGAGCTGGTCGCAGGCGCGGACGCAGCGGGTGCAGATGATGCACATCTGCGGGTCGAACTCCAGGAACGGGTTGGCGCGGTCGGGCTCCGGCTGCTCGTGCTCGTAGTAGGTGCGATCCTCGCCCTCCCAGGGCTCGAAGCCCGCCATCTCCACCATCTCGCAGGTCGTCTGAAGCTCGCAGCGGTAGTTCTTGGAGCAGGTGATGCAGCGATGGGTGACCACGTCGTCGCGGAGACAGGTGTCGCCCGGCTTGCACTTGACGATGCGGTGGCAGGTGAGACAGCGGTCGGAGTGATAGGAGAGGATGAGGGAGAGGACGGCCTTGCGCGCGTCTTTCGCTGGCCTGGTATCGGTGCGGACGATCATGCCGTCGGCGACCTTGCTGGTACAGGAGAGCTGGAGGGTGGGCGCGCCCTCTATCTCGACGAGGCAGGTGCGGCAACCGGCGTAGGGCGGGAGGTCGTCGATGTAGCAGAGGTTGGAGATGAAGACGCCGGCGTCCTTGATGACCTCCACCAGCGGTGCGCCCTCCGGCGCCTCGATCTCGCGGCCGTCCAGGGTGAGCTTGGCCATGGCGCTATCTGGTGCGGTCGCGTTCCACCGGCAGACCTATGTGGAGCGGCTTCTCGTCCGGTCTCGGCGCCACCTTGCCGTCGGGGTAGGTCCAGTCGTGGCCGCGCAGGTGCTCCTGCGCCATCTCCGTCAGCTTGTGCTTGTCGCGGTACATCTCGTCGAAGTCGTAGGTGGCGTCGTCGAGGGGGCCGCCGGCCTGGATCGCCTCGTAGGGGCAGGCCTCGACGCAGAGGCCGCAGTACATGCAGAGGCGGAAGTCGATCTCGTAGCGCTCGATGTTGAGGCTGCCGTCCTCACGGGGCGAGGTGTGGACGAGGATGCAGCCGTCGGGGCAGGCCTGGGCGCAGGTGGAGCAGCCGGTGCAGCGCTCCTCGAACCAGAGGAGGTTGGTGCGGGCGTTGACGGGGATCGGCCGTATCTCCTCCGGATACTCGATCGTGAACGGCTTGCGGAACAGCGTCCGCATGGTCACCATCATCCCTTTGGCGATTCCGATTCCGAACAAGCGAGACCCCTTTACCTTAGAGCAGTGGCTTCATAAGCCATGTGTCGCGGATTCAATACCCTGCAGGGCGATTTTACACTCAGCGCTTACTTTATTACAAGGGGTTGTGAAGGGAATCACGGGAGGATTCGGGCCGCCGAACCGCCCCAGGCGCATCCGTCCCGTTTTTGCAAGCAGGTTCTAAGCTCCAGTCGTACAGCACCGGCGACCAGGCGGGGCGGAAGTTGTCGGCGGTGTTGTTGATGAGGCGGGTTACGCCGGAGCCCTTCGGCCCTGCTCAGGATAGACTCCGCGCAGGGTCTCGCGTTCCCGGGAGATTCTTCTCCGCCAGAGGCGGATCAGAATGACAAGAGGAGACCGCCCCACGCGGGGGCGGCCCCTTCCGTTCGGGTTCGCGATGCGCTCTACGCAGCCGGGACGACGTACTCGCCGCCGGCGGCCTGGTTGGACGAGACTTTCTTCGTATTCACGCCCTTCGCCTTCCAGAACGCCTCCGCGAACTGGTTGACCTGGTCCAGCAGCTTCTCCGCCGCCGCCTTGTCCACGTTCTGGCGGGCAGCGGAGGCGGTCTTCATGATGCCGTCCACCAGCTCGTCGATGTTGGCCGGGCTGTTGTCCGGCTTGAAGAAGTCGCCGCGGATGATGCGCACCTCGCGCTTGACGAGCTCGCCGTGCTCTTCCTTGACAGTGATATAGCGCGAGAGCGCGTTTACGTACTTATCGCGGTCCTGCTTGGAGGGCGGGCCGCCGCCCCCGCCGGGTGCTTCCAGCGCCTCGATGAGCTGGTTCATGCGGACTACGGTGAGGGCCGCTACCTGGGCGAGATGGGGGTCGTAGATGCCGCAGGGGATGTCGCAGTGGGCGGACGCCTCCTCGGCGGGCAGGATGCGGTTGAGGATTGCGAACGCGTGACGCATGAGCATGGGTGGCCTCCTTCTATGGAATGTTTACGCTGTACAATTTACTACAAAGCGTTCGCCGTTAGCCACTCCAAGGAGGACCCCCTGCCCACGATCTTGACTGCGCCGCTGCGAACCCTCCTGCGCCTGCCGGGCGTGTACCCCCTGCTCGCCTTTCTTCTTGGAAGGCGGGTCGTGGTCCGCGGCTGGAGTATGCATCCCACGCTTGTCCCAAAGGAGCGTGTCCTGGTCGACCGGCTGGCTTACCGTCAGGGGGGACCTAGCCGGGGCGACGTGGTGCTCGCCTCGCACCCCAAGAGGCCGCGCACGCGCATCGTCAAACGAGTCGTCGGGCTGCCCGGCGACGGGATCGCGGTGGATGGCGACCGCTGCTGGGTCAACGGGATGCCCTACGGCGAGGCGGACGATGCCGGCCCGACGCGGCCTCCGGCATCGGCGCGGACGTGGACGCTGGCTGACGACGAGTGGCTTCTCCTGGGCGACGCGCCCTACGCGAGCACGGACAGCCGCGACTTCGG
>CAJXNA010000129.1 GCA_913056415.1 uncultured Chloroflexota bacterium
GTCCGACCTGCCGGCCGGCCGCCCGCAGCCGGCGCATGGCCAGGGCGAACTCGGCCGAGGAATAGCGCTTCCCGAACAGCGCAAACAGCCAGGTCGAGGCCTCGAAATCCTCGGGTTTTGCCGTGCGCCCGACCACGGCTTCGCCTTCCTCGATATCCACCCAGGCTTCGCCCGCGACCATGACCAGAAAGGCCTTGGCGAACTCCTCACCATTGAAGTCCGGGCTCGCTTCCTCGACGTCGTGTCCAAGGTTCTCAAGCAGTTTGGCCGTCCGCTCCACGGCCTCCGCGCAGTCCGGGTGCACGTAGGTGCCCAGCAACGGGCTGGACGTGAAGGCGATTCTGAGCCTGCCAGGCTTGGCGCCGACCTCTTGGAGATAGGGCCGGGAGGGAGGCGGCGCGTGGCAAGGTGCGCCGACTTCCGGGCCGGCCGTGGCGTCGAGCATGGCGGCGCTATCGCGCACGGAGCGGGTGAGTGCGTGCTCGGCAACGAGGCCGTTCAAGAGGTCTCCTACCTCTGGGCCGAGTGGATTGCGGGCGCGGGTAGGCTTGAGGCCGAAGAGGCCGCAGCAGGAGGCGGGGATGCGGATAGAGCCGCCGCCGTCGCCGCCGTGGGCCATGGGGACGATGCCAGCAGCTACGGCTGCGGCGGAGCCGCCGCTGGAGCCGCCGGGGGTGCGGCCGGTGTTCCAGGGGTTGCGGGTAGGGCCGAACAAGTGGGGCTCGGTGGTGGGGAGGAGGTCTAACTCAGGGGCGTTGGTCTTTCCAAGAATGATGAGACCGGCGCGCTTGTAGCGGGCCACGAGCTCCGTGTCGTGGTCTGACACGTGATCGCTCAAGAAGCTCGAGCCTTCGGTCATGCGGACGCCGGCGTACTCGGCCAGCAGGTCTTTGAGGAGGAAGGGGACGCCGGTGAAGGGGCCGTCCGGCAGCGGGCCGGAGGCGGCCTTGCGGGCCTCGTCGTACATTGGGGTGACGACGGCGTTGAGCGCGGGGTTGAGGCGCTCGATGCGCTCGATGGCGGCGTCGACGAGCTCGATGGGCTTGACCTGCTTGCGCCGGACGAGGTCTGCCTGGGCGGTGGCGTCGAGTAGGGCGATGTCGTTCATGGGGCCTCCTGGTGGGTTCGGTGGCCAGCCCCGCTCAGGGTGCCAGATTGCGACGGCGCAGTCAAGGCCAAAGGGCGTCCTCGCTCTACCCAG
Source organism: uncultured Chloroflexota bacterium (assembly GCA_913056415.1). GTDB lineage: Bacteria > Chloroflexota > Dehalococcoidia > SM23-28-2 > RBG-16-64-32 > JADFNQ01. Next base: position 1,202 of record CAJXNA010000129.1, read on the forward strand.
ACCGACCAGGGACCCCGAGCTAGTCGGGGGGCCCCAGGCGAGAGGGTGTGCCTGCCTGATCGGCCGGGGCAGCGGGAGGACGCCCCGCTTGACATTGGATCGGCTGAGCACCGATCATCTGTGCGCGATGATACATACCGCGGAGCAGCGGCGCTGTGATCCAGGTCACACTTTCGGCATGAGGCGCGAAATCTCTGAGGGGGCGGCATGACCCGGGCGGGCGACCTCCTGCGGCGGGTGCCGTTTCTGGCGGCGCTGACGTTGACGGACAGGCGGGCGCTGGCGGCGGCGGCCAATCATCGCCGCTTCGGTCGCGGCGAGGCGATCTTCCACAAGGATGAACGGGGAGAGTCGTTGTTCATCATCGAGGAGGGCTCGGTTCGCATCTTCCTGCCCAGCCCGCAGGGGGCAGACCTGACCCTGGCCGTGTTGGGCGCGGGCGACTTCTTCGGGGAGATGGCGCTTCTGGACGGCGGGCCGCGCTCGGCCAGCGCCACGGCGCTGCGGGAGACGGCGACGCTGGCCCTGGGCAGGGCGGACTTCACCGCCGTCCTCCAATCGCGGCCGCAATCAGCGATGGCGGTGCTGGCGGCGGTGGCGCAGCGTCTGCGGGAGGCGGACGAGATGGCGGGCGACCTGGCGTTCCTGGATGTGGGCGGGCGTGTGGCGAAGAAGCTGCTGGAGCTGGCGGCCGCTCACGGCGTGCGGCGGCCGGAGGGGACGCTGCTGGAGTTGCCTCTGACCCAGGAGGGGCTGGCGAACATGGTGGGGGTGACGCGGGAGAGCGTGAACCGGCACCTGTCGACGCTGCGACGGCTGGGCGTCATCGCCCGCGAGGGGCGTCGCTTCCTGATACGGGACGCGGAGGCGCTGCGGCGGTACATCGGGTATTCACCCAAATAGGTACAGCGATCATGATGAGCTCGCCGTGGGCGGCGTTTGGCAGGGCTGAGGCCCTGCAGCTACATCCGGTTTTGGAGGCCTGAAGGCCTCCAAAACATGGTGGGCGAGGGCGCTAGAGGACGCCGCGCTCCCGTAGGAAGGGGATGGCGGCGGCGACGGCCTCCTCCGGCTGTTTCTGGTTGATCTCGAAGACGCGAGGGGCGTCCGGGGGCAGGCCGCGGGCGATGTAGGACCAGTCGACGTCTCCGAGGCCGGGGGCGCGGTGGTCGGCGAGGCCGTCGACGTCGTGGACGTGGGCGCCGAGGCAGCGCTCGCCCAGCTCGTCCAGCCAGCGGTTCTTGGGCACGAGGCCGAGGCGGTCCAGCACCTCCGCGTGACCGACGTCCAGCCAGAAGCCGGCGACGTTTGGCGGGTAGCTTTCTAGGAGCTCCGGCATTTCGTCCAGGGCGGGGAACTCGTGGTAGTGGAAGCGGTTCTCGAGGCCTATGGCGATACCGTTGGTGGCGGCGTGCTCGGCGATCTGGGCCAGGGAGCGGCGAGCCTGGGGGAGGTTTCGAACAGCGCCTTCGAGACGCTGAACGTGGGCCTGGCGGCGCAGGTCATCCACCTCGTCGCCGTCGCGGACGCCGGAGTCGAACAGGCGGCGCAGTTGGCGTTCGCTGTCGAACATCCGGCTCTTGCCTTCGGTCTCGATGCCGCCCAGGTGGACGACGACGTAGCGGGCGCCGGCGCGGGCGGCGTGGTCGATGGTGGTGCAGGCGAGGCGGACGGCCTGGCCGCGCTCCTCATCGTCCAGGGCGGCGAGGTTTAGGGCGTCCGACCAGCGGCCGTTGCCGTCTTTCACGCGAGGGGTGGGCGAGTGGAGGGAGATGACGGAGACGTGATTGGAGGCGAGCAGCTCCTCGACGCCTTCGGGGGGGATCACGTAGTTGATCTCCACGGCGGTGTAGCCGAGCCGGGAGGCGGCCTCCGCGAACTGCGCCATGGAGTCGCGGTTGCGGTGGGGGAAGCGGCCCTGCGACCACATGGTGGAGAGGGCGTGGATAGGGGGCTGCTGATCGGGGGTCACGGTTCGAGTCTAGCGGATGCTGAGGCGATGGGCCAGCACGACGCCCGCCACAGTCGCCAGGACTCCGCCCGCGAAGGCGGTACCGATCGACACCAGGAAGCCGGTCAGGTCGCGGGCGCCGAGGAGGGGGACGAGGACGCCGGCGAGGCTGGAGGCCGCGACAGCCAGGGGCAGGGCAGGCAGTACGTGGCGGCCGCGACGGATGGCGGCGGCGAACGACCAGGGAAGGAATCCCAGGAACCCCCAGAGGGCGAAGAAGAGGAGAACGAAGATGAGGCGGGTCTCAAAGGTCATGGGAATAGGGTCGGGTGTGAAGGGGTAGCGGTCAAGGGGGCGGAGGCTAACCGGCGTTTGGTCATGGGCGAGAGGAGGTTTGACACGAGGCAGGGGCGGGACGTAGCATATCGTGCGCCCGTTGGCCTCGCAGGGGGCAAGGGGTTCGGCAGTTTCGAGGGAGAGTGTGATCAAGTGAAGTCCTCAGGTGATTCGCTTCTGATTCGAGTCAAGGCGCGGCTGGCGCGATGGAGGGTCGCGCTCTTGGCGAGCTCCGCGTTTGTGCTGGTGGCGCTGGGGGGAGTTGTGGGGGGTGGGTGGTACATCTCGGACCTGCTGAGGGCCGGAGCGCTGGAGCCGGACCGCGATCCCGATCAGCTGGACCTGCAGGTGGTTGCTCTGGAGGAGGGCGAGGTGACGCTGCGGGCGACGGAGAGGGCGAGCGAGGAAGGCGACTGGACGAAAGATGGCATCTTCGGGTTGGAGTGGGCGGGGGGCTACGGGCAGGTGGGCGCGATCCTGAGGATAGACGACGAACAGGTGGTGCGTGAGTTCTCCGTCCTACGGGGGGCGCCGGAGATCGGGGAGCTGGCGCGTCTGGACAGCTTCGCCTTTCCCGGCGATCCTGAGCAGGCGCACGATATCGGCTTTGAGGAGGTGGTTATCACCTCCGAACTGGGCGAGCTTCCCGCCTGGTTTGTGGACGGACCTCGGGACACCTGGGTCATCTTCGTGCACGGCAAGGGCGCCAACCGGCGGGAGGCGCTGCGTATGCTACCGACAGTGGCCGGGTTGGGGTTTTCTTCGTTGGTCATCACCTACCGGAACGATGTGGAGGCGCCGGCGAGTCCGGACGGCTTCTACCGATACGGGCAGACGGAGTGGAGAGACCTGGAGGTGGCGGCGGATTATGCGGTCCAACATGGGGCAGATGAGCTGGTGCTTGTGGGCTACAGCATGGGAGGGGCGATCGCTACGAGCTTCCTCTACAAGTCCCCGCTGGCGGAGCGGGTGGTGGGGGTGATCCTTGAGGCGCCGATGCTGGACTTCGGCGCGGTTTTTGATCGAGAAGCGGGGGAGCGAGGCGTGCCCGGGTTCCTCACGGCGGTGAGTAAGCTAATCGTGGGCTTCCGGTTCGATGTCGACTGGGGCGAGTTGAACTACCTGAAGCGGGCCGACGAGCTGGCCGTCCCCATTCTCCTATTTCACGGCGACGCGGACCCCACGGTGCCCGTGGCGACGAGCGACGCTCTGGCGGAGGCGCGGCCTGATATCGTGACCTATATGCGTGCCGCGGGCGTAGGTCACGTCCGGAGCTGGAACGCGGGGCCCGCTGCCTACGAAGCGTCCGTGCGGGACTTTCTGGAGCGGGTGGCGCGGTAGTGTAAACCGGGAGGGCCGCGTTAGCGGCGGGCGACGCGGCCGGGGCGGCTGGCGTTGGAGCGAGTGGGTAGCGTGGCGACAATATGTACCATGCAGACATAGAGTGTGCGGTCATCAGGGTTTTGGTACAATAGGCCGCAGTCTGCAGCTTCGCGGGGAAGCAATGAGAATAGGGGGTCACATGCCTAGGGTTAGCAGTAGGTTCTTTATGCTATCGCCGGACCGAATGAGGAGGGTGCCCAGGCCATCGGCTGAGTTGGTTGAACAAATGCGAACTGACGCTCTCGAGATGACAGTTTTCGATGTCGGTGTAGGGGAGACAATCCTCCTAAGGCGGCACCTTCTCGCTGTGTTGGTGGATGGTGGATCGGTGGTTAAGAAGCGGAATGAGGAGCTGGGGGATGCTCTCAAGAAATACATCATGGGTGAGGCTCTCAAGTTGAGCGGAATCGTCGCTTCCCATCCACATGTGGATCACCTGAACGCGATCTCCACGCTTTTGACTAATGATGGCTCGTCGATCTTGGCTGACGAGGTGACCTACTTCGATAATGGGGAATCGATGGGGACTTGGCTGACCGAGACGCTCGGTGCCGTCCTGGCCGATCTAGGCGATGCTATAGAGGTCGTGCACGTGGGGTTCTCGGGCGCTCAGTTTGCTCTGTCGAACGACGTACGAATCGCACTGTTCGTCGATGGTCGTTGGAGGCCTCGACCGGCTTACAGATCTGTCTTCATGTCTTTAGACTTTAGGCACGCGAGGTTTCTGCTTACGGGTGACGCCTACCATGAGTATGAGAACAGTTTGCTTAACTCCTTGGCAGCGGCGTACTTGCGATGTGATGTCCTCAAGATCACTCATCATGGTAGCGAGCATGGCACTAGCAAGGCTTTCGCCGACTGGGCATCTCCGCGGATCTCTGTCGCTTCCACTCACGATGACGGAGGTCACCGCCTTGAGACGGTTGTGAAAAAAAGGCTAAGCGCCTTAGGTCAGGTCTACGACACCCAAACGACGGGGGGAGATATAGTGGTGAGGACAGATGGGGTATGGCGAACCCTGGGTAGGCATGCGGGAGTTCTTTACGAGGTGGAGGTGGTAAGACCGGGTAGGCTGACTCCTGTCTAGATTATGCTCAGTCCTTGTTACGTAGCGATATCTTAGAGGCCCTGCCGACTGAAGTCGGCGGCTCCAATCACGGGCTCAGTCTGTGGCGGCTGAGAGTCAATTCCGATGGCGAACTGTGGTACGAGCGCGTTTAGCGTACGGAGTTTTCGAGGGCCTCGCGCTAGCGGCGGCCGGTGCGGCCGGGGCGGCTGCCC